>VGLH01000011.1 GCA_016866785.1 Candidatus Poribacteria bacterium | reverse complement strand
CTCTTCGCGCGACATGCCCATCAAGTCGGTTCGCTCGCCGTCGATAGCGGTTCCCGTCATCGCGAGATCGGTCGTCTGCTCAGATGCCATCGGTGAGCTCTTGCCCACGGGGCCCATCACGCTCCGCCGCCGCTGAGAAGGGCTCGCAGGCGCTCGTTGATCCGCTGCGGGTTCGCCTTCCCGCGCGACAGCTTCATCACCTGTCCGACGAGGAACCCCAGCGCCTTATCCTTGCCGCCCCTGAAGTCGGAGACGGGACCCGGGTTCTCCTCGATGGCTTGCGTGACCCACGCGTCGAGCGAGGTCGTGTCCGACACTTGCACGAGACCCTGTTCCTCGATGATCCGCTCCGGAGCCTTTCCGGTCGAGACCATCTGCTCGAGAACCGTCTTGGCGATCTTGCCGCTGATCGTCCCGTCGGCGATGAGGCGGATCATCGACGCCAGCGCTTCGGGTCGGACGGACGTCTCCTCGACGGTCTGCCCGGCGTCGCGCAGCAGGGCAGTGAAGTCGCCCATGATCCAGTTGCTCGCTGCCTTCGGATCGCCGCTCTCGCGCGCGACCTGCTCGTAGTAGCCCGCGAGGGGGCGTTCCGCCGTGAGAACGCCGGCGTCGTAGTCGGGGATGCCGTACTCAGCCACGAACCGGTTTCGACGAGCGCGTGGAAGCTCAGGCAGTCGGCTGCGCACGTCCTCGACCCACGCCGAATCGACTTCCATGGGAACCAGGTCGGGCTCGGGGAAGTAGCGGTAGTCGTGAGCTTCTTCTTTGCCGCGCATGGCGCGCGTCGTGCCAGAGTCCACGTCGAAGAGGCGCGTCTCCTGGACGACCTTGCCGCCAGCTTGGAGGATCTCGCGCTGCCGGACGATCTCGTGTTCCAGCGCCGCCTGGACGAATCGGAAGGAGTTCATGTTCTTGAGCTCGGCGCGGGTGCCCAGCTCGGATTCCCCGACGGGACGCAGCGAGATATTCGCGTCGCAGCGGTAAGAGCCCTCGTCCATGTTGCAGTCGCTGACGCCGAGGTATTCGAGGATCTCCTTGACGGCGCGCCAGTAGGCGATGGCTTCGGCTGGCGAGCGCAGGTCGGGCTCGCCGACGATCTCGATGAGCGGCACGCCCGCGCGGTTGAAGTCCACCCAGCTCGCGTCTGCCAATCCCTCCGCGTGGACGAGCTTGCCGGCGTCCTCTTCGAGGTGGACGCGCCGGATGCGGCAGAACCGCTCCTCGTCGTCGACGTCGAACGCGATGCCGCCGTCGAGGCAGAGGGGCAGATCGTACTGCGAAATCTGGTAGCCCTTGGGCAGGTCGGGGTAGAAGTAGTGCTTGCGGTCGAACTTGCTGTACGGGGCGATGGAGCAGCCGAGGGCGAGCCCCGCCATGACGGCGTATTCGAACGCGGTCTCGTTGAGAACCGGAAGAACGCCCGGAAGCCCCAACGTGATGGGATCGACGCGGGTGTTCGGTTCGCCGCCGAACTGGTTCGCGGAGTAGGTGAACAGCTTGCTCTGCGTCCGCAGCTCCGCGTGTATCTCGATGCCGATGACGACTTCGTAGTCCATACCCACCCGTTTGCCTCGCCGAGGCTTCTAGGACGTCAGTCAGCTTCCGCCTTCGGGGACGTTCGGGACGCGCAGCAGCCGTCCGAAGAGACGGCTCTTGATCGTCAGGAAGGTTCCCAGCACGGCGAAAAGACCCGCCAGCGCCCAGACGGAATGCCAGTTGCTCCGCATCAGGCTCCACAGCGATTCGCCGCCGAGCATCGTTTGCGCCTGCTGGAGCGCGATGGAGCGGTCGATCGAGTGCTGCTCCGCCAGTTGGTCAGCCAGATGTCCTGCGGTGTTCCACTTGGCGTTGAGGATGAACGTCAGCGCGATCCCGAGGATGGCGGCGATCCCAGCCGGCACGATGCTGCCCCATCCCCTCGACTTCGTGACGTAGAGGACGACCGCGCCGCACAGGATGCCCATGAGGAAGACGCCTCCGGGGAACACGCCCCGATTGGTCGCCAGCAGACGCGCCAGGAGCAGCGCTCCGCCGACGGCGGGAGCGAGCGCCGCCAACGCGCCGAACCACTGCCGCATCGACGATTCGTTCATGCGGAACCTTCCCCAAGCCTCGGTCGGCGCGTATGGTAGTCGGTCGATTGCTCGAACGCAAACGCCGCGCGCAGCAACGACGGCTCATCGAACGGCTTCGCGAGAACCTGCACGCCGATCGGCAGGCTCCCGGACGTGGACCCACAGGGGATCGAGATACCGGGGATGCCTGCCAGGTTCGCCGAGATCGTGAAGATGTCGGACAGGTACATCTGGAGCGGGTCGTCGGTCTTTTCGCCCAGCCCGAACGCCGCCGTCGGCGACGTCGGCGTGACGATGAGATCGAACCGCTCGAACGCCTCGTCGAAGTCGCGTTTGACGAGCGTGCGGACCTTCTGCGCCTTGAGGTAGTAGGCGTCGTAGTAGCCGGAGCTGAGAGCGTAGGTTCCCAGCATGATACGCCGCTTCACTTCGGGACCGAAGCCCTGGCTCCGCGTCTTGCGGTACATGTCGATCAGTCCGCGCGCGTCATCGGCGCGGAACCCGTAGCGCACGCCGTCGTACCGCGCGAGGTTCGAGCTCGCCTCCGCCGTGGCGACGATGTAGTAGACGGCGACGGCATACTCCGTGTGCGGCAGGGAGCACTCCTCGACCTCGGCTCCCAACGCCTCGAACTGGCGAACCGCCGCGCGGACGGAAGCCTCGACCTCCGGGTCCATCCCGTCGATGAAGTACTCGCGCGGGATACCGATCCGCAAGCCCTTCACGTCGGGGATGAGCGATTGCGTGTAGTCGGGAACCGGCAGATCGGCAGACGTGGAATCGTAGGGGTCGTGCCCGCTGATGGCTCCGAGCATGAGCGCCGTGTCGGTGACATTGCGCGCGAAGGGCCCGATCTGGTCGAGCGACGAGGCGAAGGCGATCAGCCCGAACCGGGAGACGCGCCCGTAGGTGGGCTTCATCCCGACGATGCCGCAGAGCGACGCCGGCTGGCGAATCGACCCGCCCGTATCCGATCCGAGCGTCAACGCCGCCATGCCCGATGCGACGGCGGCGGCGGAACCCCCGCTGGAGCCGCCCGGAGCGCGCGTGCGATCCCACGGGTTCCGCACCACGCCGAACGCCGAGTTCTCGTTGGATGAGCCCATCGCGAACTCGTCCATGTTCAGCTTGCCGACCAGCACGGCGCGCTGCGCCTTCAGCTTGGCGACGACGGTGGCGTCGTACGGGGCGATGAAGGACTCCAGGATCTTCGAGGCGCAGGTCGTTCGGACGCCCTCGACGCAGAGGATGTCCTTTAGTCCGACGGGAACGCCCGCCAGCGGCGGTAGGCTCTCGCCTCTGCCGATCCGCGCATCGACGTCTCTCGCCGTCGCCAGCGCGGAGTCCTCCATGAGGGTCAGATAGGCGTTGATATCGCCGTTCGCGCTGCGGATGCGGCTCAGGACGGACTCGGTCACTTCGACAGCGGACGCCTGCCGCGAGCGGATCAGGTCGCCGATCTCATGCGCCGTGCGGTCGCAAAGGGCATCGGATGGCATACGCTCGGTTCTCGCAATCACTCGATGACGCGGGGCACTTCGTAGTGACCCTCGGACTCTTCGGGCGCGATGGCAAGCGCCGCCTCACGGGACATGGACGCCGCCGCTTCGTCGCGCCGGACGACATTGCGGATGGGCAGCACGTGCGACGTCGGCGGCACGTCGTTCGTGTCGAGCTCGTTCAGTTTTTCGATGTAGGCGAGGATGCGGCTGAGCTGTTCCGTGAGCTGGCTCGTCTCTTCGTCGGACAGCTCGAGTCGCGCCAGTTGGGCGACGTACTCGACGTCCTGCGTCGTGATGCGGGACAATCCAGCCTCCTTCTCAGTCAGAGCGGGCGCAGCTTGGCGAACTCGGCGAGGAGCGACTTCACGGTTCCGTCGTCGAACTCGACCTCGACGCGCAGATCGGCTCCCTGGCCCTCGACGCGAAGCACCTTCCCGCTCCCGAACTTCGCGTGGGCGACGCGCCGGTGCTTCCGAAGGAAATCATACTGCGAGGAAGCCGTCTGGGGCTCCGGATCGAAGCGCGAGACGGACTTCGTCGGTGCGGGTGGAGCCTTCGGCGCAGGTGTTCCCGTCATCGCGGCGGAGAGCAGTCGTCGCGCCTCCTCCGGGCTGGGTCTGCGTCCGAAACCGCGCGGCGCGAAGCCGGTCGGCGTCCACGGTTCCACCTCTTCGAGCAGATCGGCTGGCACTTCGTCCAGGAACCGCGACCGAAGCGTCTCCTGCTGGAACCCCTGCACGCGCCGGACGCGGGCGCGCGACAGGTGGAGCTCCTGCATCGCGCGGGTCATGCCGACGTAGCAGAGGCGGCGCTCCTCCTCGAGCTCCGCTTCGCTGTTCATCGCGCGTTGATGCGGGAACAAGCCCTCTTCGAGTCCCGACAGAAAGACGCAGGGGAATTCGAGCCCCTTCGCGCCGTGGAGCGTCATCAGCGTGACGCGGTCGGGGGCTTCCTCCATGCCGTCCACGTCCGTCGCCAGCGTGATCGTCTCCAAGAACCCCTCCAGCGACGGGTTCTCCTCGTGTTCGGCGTAGTCCGCCGCCGCCGAGACGAACTCGGAGAGGTTCTCGATGCGCCCTTCGGCTTCGATGGTGTTCTGCTCTTGGAGGCTCTTCAGGTAGCCGCTCACGTCGATGGCGCTTTCGATGATCTGCGGCACGGAGCCGTCGAGCTGGATCGACCGGAGAACCGTCAGGAACCCGGCGAGACTGCGCCGCGCTCCGGCGTTGAGCGTCTCGATCTCCTCGGCGCGTTCGACGGCTTCCATGAGCGTCAGATCGTTCGCCTCGGCGAACTCCTGGACCCGGTCGAGGGTCGTCTTGCCGATGCCGCGTGTCGGCGTGTTGATGATGCGCTGGAGGCTGATGTTGTCGCGCGGGTTCACCAGTACGCGCAGGTAGGAGATGATGTCCTTCACCTCCATCCGCTCGTAGAACTTCACGCCGCCGACGATCTGATACGGGATGTTCTCCCGCCGCAGGGCGTCTTCGAAGTTCCGCGACATGGCGTTGATGCGGTAGAAGATGGCGCAGTCGCCGTAGGGCTTGCCGTCGCTCTTCATCGCGCGGAGGGTGCGGCAGACGTACTCGGCCTCCTGCCGCTCATCCTCGGCGTCGAAGTAACGGAGGAGGGCTCCTTCGGGGTTCTGTGTGTAGAGCTCCTTGCCGCGCCGCCGCCGGTTGAACCGGACGACGTTCTGCGCCGCCGAGAGGATGTTCCCGGTGCTCCGATAGTTCTGCCCCAGCGAGATAACGGTCGTCTTCCGGTAGTCGCGCTCGAAGTCCAGGATGTTCTGGATGTCCGCGCCGCGCCACGAATAGATGCTCTGGTCGTCGTCTCCGACGACGCAGATGTTCTCGTGCTGCTCCGCCAACATGCGCGTCAGTAGGTACTGGCTATGGTTGGTGTCCTGGTACTCATCCACGTGGATATAGAGGAACCGGTGCTGGTATTCCGACAGAACGCCCGGATGCTCCTGGAACAAGCGGATGGCGAGCAGGATGAGGTCGTCGAAGTCGAGCGCGTTGGTGACGCGGAGTTGCTTCTGGTAGGTCTCGTAGAACTCGGCGCAGCGTTGCTCGAAGTAGTTCGCTGAGTTGGCAACCTCTTGGGGTCCGAGCATTTGGTTCTTGGCTCGGCTGATGGTTCCCAGGACGTCGCGCGGGCGGAACCGGTTCTCATCGACCTGGTGGGACCGCAGGACGTGCTTCATCAGCGCGACCTGATCGACGTCATCGAAGATCGTGAACGTCGGCGTGTAGCCGTCGAGCCGCGCGATGTCGCGGCGCAGAATCTGCACGCAGGTCGAGTGGAACGTCCGCGCCCAGATGCTTCGGCTCTGGGGACCCACGAGCGTTTCGAGGCGATGCTTGAGCTCTCCGGCGGCTTTGTTCGTGAAGGTGACCGCCAGGATTCGCGTGGGAGGGACGCCCTTCTCGTGGATCAGATAGGCGATCCGGTGAGTCAGGACGCGCGTCTTGCCGCTCCCAGCGCCAGCGAGCAGCAACAGCGGGCCCTCCGTATGGAGCACCGCCTCCCGCTGCGGCTCGTTCAGGTTCGCTAGGATGTCCATAGAGCTTCTGGGCAGAGGAACGCGCGGACGGGCATAACCACGCCTCGATGGTAGCACACGCCGAGGCGGCGCGTGAAGCCGCGCTCAGTCGGCTCGCGCATGCAACGGCGAGTCCGGGCCCTCACGGAGAGGAAGCAGACGGAACCCCTTCTCCCCGCAGGGAGAAGGTTGGGATGAGGGCGCGCATTGATACGACCGCCCCGAGCCGGTAAGATGCCGCCCGAACCCACGGTGACACAACGGAGGCTTGCCAGATGCTGACGCCCGCGCAGCGGTTCCACTTCGACGTCAACGGGTTCGTCGTCGTTCCCAGCCTGTTCGATGCGGACGAAACGGCAGCCGCGCGAGCCGTCCTCGACCGGATGCTCGTCGACGAGCAACTCAACGAGCATCGCGCCTGGGTTCGCGCCAAGAACGACCACCACACGCACTTCGGACCCATGATCGAGTACGACCCCGTGCTCCTCGACATCGCCGCGCACGAGAAGGTGCTGCCGATGCTCGAAGACCTCGTCGGCGGCGAAGTGCGGCTCGAGGAGACCGAAGCCATCGTGAACCGCCGCAACCCGAACGCCAGCGCCGAAGAGCTCGCCAAGCGACGGTTCCGCCCGACGGGATTCCATCGCGGCATCTCGCCAGAAGTGAGCTCGTTCGCCCGCGACGGCAAGCACCACTATCTGTGGGTCAAGACGCTCATGCTGCTCTCGGACGTTGGACCCGACGACGGCGGAACCGTCATGATACGCGGGAGCCATCGTCTGCCGCATGCCGTCGGAGACGTGCGGGAGTGGTGGGACGACTCGCACGTTGCGCAGGCGGAGGGCCCGGCGGGCTCGGTTCTCTTCATGGCGGAATCGACCATCCACTCGACGGCGCAGATCCGGTCGGATCGAACGCGTTACGTCCTCATCAACGGCTACACGCCACCGTGGACGCAGGCATGGCCCCAGTATGACCCCAGTCCGGAGTGGGTCGAGAAGCAGACGCCGGAGATGCGGCGGTTCCTGCTGGGAGAGAGCCGCTACTCGTGGGGAGTGCGGTAGCCTCTCGGTCGGTTCGACCGACGTCCAGCCGCGCGGCTGCATCGACGCCTACGGTTCGGCGATGAGCCGTTCGACGGCGTTCTCCAACGCCATCGTCACGTCGCGGATGGCGGCGCGCTTGTCTGCCGCGTAGGCGTCCCGATAGGCATCGAGGCGGATGGGCTCGCCGACCCGGACGCGACCTGTCCTCGGCACGAGGCTCTTCGGCGACCCGTAGACCTCTTCCTCGATGAGCCAGAGGGTCTCGAAGAACGTCTCCGTCCGCATGGAACGCTCGACGGCGAGCGCATCGAAGGCGTGGAATGCGCAGACGCGCTTGATCGCGTCAGTGAAGGTCGCGAACGTCCGCGACCGACGTTCCCGCAAGTCGTGGGCGTAGCGGCTAGGCGTGCCCAGCTCTGCGTAGACCTCATCGTCCAACCGGTTGCGCAGGGCGCGCGCTCGGTCGAGGATCGTTGCGCTCGACCGGGGTTCCATGCCGAAGAAGTGCTCCATCTGTTCGAGAATGCCCGAACGAAGCCGCGCGACTCGTTCGGTCAAGGGAGCCTCGGACTCGGCCTCTCCGTAATACGTCGTTTCCAGCACATCGAGCAGGTGGCGACCGATGGCGCGGAACCGTTCCAGGGGTTCCTCGCGCGAGACGCTGCCCAGCAGGTCGCGTTCGAGCCCGGCAAGCCCGTCGCGGAGCTGTTCCTCGTGGGCTGAGTCGATCTCGTACCGGATGCCGGTCGGTACGAGAAGCACGTCGGAGCCCTTCCCGGTGGTGATCCGGTCTTCGAGCCCCCAGAACGAGAGCGTCGTGACACCGGTCTCGAAGGGCGTCACCGCGCCGGGACGATGCGAGAGCTCCCCTTCGGGAAAGATGACCAGCGGTCGGGAACCGTCGGCGATCAGCGCTCGGGTCGCGCGGAACGATGCGCGGTCGGCGGTTCCCCGCACGACCGAGTAGGAGCCCGCCTGCTGCATGACCCACCCGCGCCATCGCCCGCCGCCCAGTTCGGTGAACGACTCTCGCGCCGCGAGGAAGAAGAAGGGCCGTCGCAGGCGCGACGATAGGGCGAACATGAGGTACGGGTCGTCGTGGTTGCAGTGGTTCGGGAGGAGCACGACGCTGTGCGGGAGCGCCGCTCGAAGGCGTTCGAGGTCGTCCGCATCGACGTTCAGGCGCAGGCCCTTCCTCGAGCCTCGCAGGATCGCGCCGTTGAACGCGCTCAGGAGGCGGTACCCGGCCGTGCTGTGTTTCGGCGGAATGAAGCTGAGCATCGGGCTACGGCTCCCCAGTGGGACGACGGCAACCGAGAGCCTATCATGGCGAACGCGGCATCGCCACGAGCCCGCCGACAGCGCGCCGGTTCACGCCGGGCTCAAGCGATATCCGTGAGGACTTCGGTAGAGGTCAGTCTGCCGAGGAGGGTTCAGCTCGCCGCCGTCGGATCGCCTGCCAACCGAGAGAAGCCGCGACGACCGCCATGATCCCAAGCGTGATCCATCCCAGCGGCACCCGCTCGACGAAAGTGCGGAATCGGTCGCCGAGGATGTACGCCGGCACGCCGAACACGGCGAGATGGAAGAGCGTCCCGACCGTGCTCAAGAGGACAAATCGCGCGTATCCCCTACCCATGTGCCCGAAGGCGAACGGGACGTAGAGTCCAAGTCCGCCGAGGAACCTTCCAAAGAGCATCCACGTCTTCGGACGCCTGCCCATCACGGACGTCGCGGCTTCGGCGCCGCGTGCGAACCACTGGGCGAGCCGCATGCCGCCCGCATCGCGCCCGTTCATCGACCTGCCCATCCAGTAGACGGCGTGTTCCCACATCAGGACGGATGCCGTCGCCGTGGCGAATAGCACGTAGGGATCGATGCCCTTGCCGCTGGCGGCGACCATGGCGAGCACGAAGACGTTGGGAATCGCTGAGTGATCCACCGTCGTCACGAGGAAGACCGGCGCAAGGATCGCCAGCGTGCGCAGTGCGGGCAATGGATGTGCCTTCGGGGACGGAGTGAGACCGACGCGCCGATGATGCCACGCGCGCTGTGGTTCGGCAACCGGTGAGTCCGCGTCCTGACCTTCTCCCTGAAGGCTCCCTGCAAGGAGAAGGGGTTCGGTTCTGCCCCTGCGGTTACTCTCCGTCCTCGGGCGGGAGCGATGGGACCGGGCTGGCGAGATAGGACTCGAGGATGATCGCCGCCGAGACTTCGTCCAGGCGCGCCTTGACGCGCTCTCGTTCCTTCTTGCTGGGGGCTTGACGCCTGCCCGTTCTGGAGGGCTTCCGCAACACGCGCGACGCTTCGGTCGTCGTCAGCCGCTCGTCCCAAAGCACGACGGGAACCTCGGTGGCAGCCTTGAGCTGCTGCACAAAGACGAGCACCTTCTCCGCCTGAATCCCGATGCTGTTGTCGAGCATCTTCGGCAGACCGACGACGATCCGAACGGCATCGTGCTCAGCGGCGATGCGGACGATCTCGCGACAGGCGGCGCGGTCGCTGCTTCGCTCGATGGTCGTCAGCGGCGTCGCCAGCATGCCGAGCGCATCCGACTTGGCGACGCCGATCCGCTTGTCGCCGACGTCGAGTCCAAGAAGAATGGGCATGGAGTCTCCCAGCCAAACGCGGAGTCGCGCTTCCGAATCCGGTTGCCTACGGTTCCCGGCACATGTTACAAGGGTCTCCGCCGCGTTGTCGCCGGGGACGCAACCGCGAGCCGTCGGAGACGTCCTTGTTCCGCCGCGCCATTCCCGCGATCGCACTGCTGCTCGCCATCGTCGCATCGGCGCCTGCCGCGCTGCCGATTCGCTCCGGCGTTCGGACGTGGGACGACAACCTCCCGCTCGATACCGGCGAGCGCCCAAGCCAACTGCTGCTCGACCTGAGCGGTGTCTGGTCGTTCCGTCCCGACCCGAAGGACGAAGGACTCGACGCGCGTTGGCAGGAGCCCGAGTCGTGGACCGGCGACCATGCCGGCGTCCCGTTTCGCGTTCCGGGAGTATGGAACGAAGGGCAGGAAGTCGGTGTTCAGCCGAACTACAACGGCGCTGGCTGGTTCCGCCGAACGTTCGATCTGCCCGACGCATGGTATGACAGTACACTCGAACTCCGCTTCATGGCGGTCTACCTCGTCGCAACCGTGTGGCTCAACGGCGTCGAGCTCGGATCACATCGAGGCGGCTACACGGCGTTCTCGTTCGACGTGTCGGCGGCGGTCGCGCATGGGACCAATACGATCATCGTCCGCGTCGACAACACACCGAAGCCCAGCCAAGCGCCCCATCATTCGATCGACTGGTGGAACACGGGCGGCATCACGCGCGAGGTCTACCTGGTCAAGCGCGAGCTACCTACTGTGGAACGGCTCTCCATCCGCGCATCGCTCAACCCCACAACGGCGACGATGACCATCGGATTCGGGCGCGGCGTGCCGCGAGCCGTCCGCATCGCTGTCGCGGACGCCAGCCTGGAGCACTCCTACACGTTCGAGCTGGACGATTCGATCCTCTCGCTGCGGCGGTCGGCGTCGCTGGAGGTCGAACTGGAGCTCCCCATACCCGATGCGTTGCCCTGGTCGCCGGAGTCGCCGAATCTCTACATCGCCAAGGTGTCGTGGCAAGGCGAGGACGACGACTGGAACGTCGCCTGGGAGCGGTTCGGGTTCCGCGAAGTGCGCGCGGTCGGCTCCGAGGTTCACCTGAACGGCTCCCCGGTGTGGCTCCAGGGCATGGCGTTCCACCAGGACTATCCGGGGATGGGCAGCGCGGGAACGCGGGAAGCCCAGCGCGCCGATCTGCTCATGTGCAAGCAGCTCGGCTGTAACTTCGTCCGGCTGGGACACTACCCGTTCCACCCGGATTCGCTCGACCTGTGCGATGAGATGGGGCTGCTCGTCTGGTCGGAGATACCCGTTTGGCAGAACCCGGCGTCCGATCTGGGCGATCCGGGGTTCAACGACCACTGGGTCTATCCGCAGCTTCGGGAGATGCTGAACCAGTTGGGGAACCATCCGTCGATCATCGTCTGGAGCGTCGGCAACGAGTTCAGCCAGGCGTGGCTCTCGCGCGGGCAGCGCGAAGACGACCGGATCATCGACTACGTGCGCCGGACGACGGCGTGGGTCCGCGAACGGGACTCCAGCCGCCTCGTCTCGTACGCTTCGGCGGCGTCCACGGGTGTCGGCACGTGGGAGTTCCTCGACGTCATCGGCAAGCCGCTGCACTACGGCTGGTTCCACTCCGCAGATGTGTACGACCTCCGCCGGGAAGTGGACATGGTCCGCGAGGCGATACCCGACAAGCCGATCCTGTGCGTCGAGCTCGCCGGCATGTCCTACACGGATCGGTTCGCGCCGTACGGAGCCGACGAGCGCCACTCGCTCGAATACCACGACAAGCTGCTTCGGGTCGATCTGCAGTCGCTGATGTCGCGTCGGAGCTTCGTCGTCGGAACGACCGTGTGGACGCTCCGCGACCTCAAAGGCGGTCGCGAGATCGGCACCTATGGGCTCTTCACACGCGACTGGAAGCCGAAGTACCTCTACGACACGGTGAAGCGGCTCTACGCGCCGGGACCTCGCGTCCTGATCCACGAGCCGGCGACGCGCGTCCGGGCAGGTCAGACGTTCGACGTGTCGCTGGAGCTCTTCGGGGCAGAACCGGATGGAGCCCGGCTGGGCGGGCTCGACTGGTTCATCTTGTCGGAGCAGGGCGTCGTGGAGCGAGGAGAGCTCCCGGTTCCCACGCCGACTGGGTCGGTCACAGCCATCGGCAGCGTCCGCTGGGAACCGCCGAAGAACGCGCGCGGATTCCACCTGCTGGTGGTGAATCTGCGCAGTGCCGACGGTTCCCTCGTGATGATGAACGACCTGCCGTTCGACGTCGTCCGATCCGACGACGACAAGGGCGAGACGCCGGCGCATCTCTGGGTGGACGCCGACGCGGAGGGCGTGCGGGTGACCGTCGCCGGGATCGTCAAGACGACGGACGCGCTGGGCAAGGTTCCGTTCGTGCTGCCGGGCGGGACGTATGACGTGCGCTGGGAGACTCCCGATGGGTCGTCCGGCACGATGCGATCCAAGGTTCGGAAGGGCTCTGAGACGACGGCGACGGTGGGGCCCGCAGCGGGGAGGAACTAGCAATGGCGGAACGCTTTGCAGGCGCGTGGCCCGTTCTGTTGACGCCGTTCGCGGCTGACGGCTCCATCGACCTGGGAGCCTACCGAACGATGCTGGAGTGGTACATCGCGCGAGGGGTCGGGGGGTTCTACGCGAACTGCTCGTCGAGCGAGATGTTCGTGCTCGAGAACAACGAGCGCTTGAGCTTGGCGCGGGGAGCCGTCGAAGCGTCGGCGGGGCGCGTTCCCGTCACGGCAACGGGCAACTTCGGGGAGACGCTGGCGGAGCAGATCGCCTTCTGCCGCCAGATGGGGGACACCGGCGTCGACGCGGTCGTGATCCGGGTTCCAGATCACGAGACGACGGACGAGGAGCTCCGTACGCACTTCCTCGCGTTTGCCGATACGCTCGACTGCCCGTTGGGAGTCTACGAGTGCCCGTCGCCGGTGCGTCGGCTTCTGCCGGCGTCGCTGACGCGCGAGCTCGCGCAGACGGGCAGATTCCTCGCGTTCAAGGAGACATCCTGCGACCCCGCCAAGACGGCGGCTCAGGCGGAAGCCGCGCGTGGCACGCCACTGGGCATCTTTCAGGCGAACACGCCGTTCCTGCCGGAGGCGATGGCGGACGGGTGCGCAGGAACCATGAGCCTTGCGGCGAACGTCGATCCCGAAGACGCCGCGGCGGTCACGGCTTCCGGCGGAACGGACGCTTCGGCGCACGCGCGGCTCTGCCAGTTCGATTTCCTGACGCGGCTGGGGCATCCGCTCGTGTCCAAGGAGATTCTGGCTGCCCGAGGCGTGCCGATCTCCGCGACGACGCGCGTGCTGCGAGGGGAGCTCTCGCCAGAGTTCCGCAGGGGACTGCGCCGAGCCGTCGAGGGCATCGTGGAACGCGGGATCGCGCCGGCTTAGCGACCCATGGCGATGGGTGTGCGTTGCCAGCCCTCTCGGGCCCGCATCCCGACTTTCTCCTGCAAACTGTCGCGCGCTCAGGGCCCGTGTGGGAGAAGGTCAGGACGAGGGGCAAGGCTGCACTCCGTGTCGGCAGACCGCTCAGCTCCGCCTCCTTTCCGCTTCAGGGAGGATGGGGCTAGAGCGCTAACGCAAACCCGACCAATAAGATCGTGATTGGGCAACTCCTACCGAAGTACTTGACAAGAACGCTCACTTATTGCTAGAATATAGCCAGAATCTTGACCGTATCGGTCGGCAATCCGTTGGTTCTAGGTCGTCGGACGCTGCGATGCGGATCTCATCGAAGGCTCGGTACGCGCTCCTGGCGATGTGCGAGCTCGCCTCGCAGCCGGGCGAAACCCTGTCCGTCGCCGCTCTGGCGGAGCGTCAGAACATCCCGCACACCTTCTTGGAACAGCTCCTCCTGCGGCTCAAGCGCGCCGGGCTCACGACCAGTCGGCGAGGACCCGACGGCGGCTACACCCTCGCCGAGAACGCCGACCGCATCCGCATCGGGGACATCTACACCGCGATCGAGGGACCCATCGACCTGCGCGCCGACTCGCGCGAAGCCGGCTGCGCGGACACCGAGCGAGCGGCGGAGAGCGTGTGGCAGGAGCTCGAAGACGCTGTGCTCGAACGGCTCAACGGCATCACGCTCCAAGACGTGGCGGATCGGTCGGCGCAGACGACTCAGGAACCCGTCGTGGCGCACAACTTCACCTTCTCGATCTAGTTCCGGGAGCCGTCCGTGACGCGCAGCGCTATTGCGAACGTGCTGGGATTGATCGGGAGCACCCCGCTGGTGCGACTGAACAGCCTCCCAGAGCGCGGATGTGCGGAGATACTTGCGAAGCTCGAATCACACAATCCCGGCGGGAGCATCAAGGACCGCATCGCGCTGTCGATGGTGATCGACGCGGAGCAGCGCGGGGCGATCCGTCCGGGAGCCACCATCGTCGAGCCGACCGCTGGGAACACGGGGTTGGGGCTCGCCATCGTCGCGCAGTCACGGGGCTATCGGGCGATCCTGACGATGCCCGAGAACGTGAGTGTCGAGAAGCGGACGCTCCTGACGACCTTCGGGGCAGAGATCGTGCTGACGCCCGAATCGGACGGCATGGCGGGTTCCATCTGGGAGGCGGAGGAGATTCTTCGCCGGACGAAGAACGCGTTCATGCCGAACCAGTTTCGGAACCCGGCGAATCCGGCGATCCATCGACAGACGACGGGTAGAGAGATCCTCGAGGCGACGCAGGGGCAGATCGACACCTTCGTGACGGGCGTCGGGACCGGCGGCACGCTGACGGGCGTCGGGCAGGCGCTGCGGGAGCACATCCTCGGTGTGAAGATCGTCGCCGTCGAACCGGCGGCGTCGGCGATCCTGTCGGGCGGCAGACCGGGTCCGACGCGGATCGACGGCTTGGGCGCGGGGTTCGTGCCCGAGGTGCTCGACGCGAGTCTGATCGACGAGGTCATCGCGGTGGGCGAGCAGGACGCCTACGACACGATGTGCGCGATCAGCCGGTCGGAAGGTCTGCTGGTCGGGATGAGCGCGGGAGCCAATGTCTTTGCCTCGCTTCGGGTGGCGGAGCGTCTGGGGCCCAAGAAACGGGTCGTCACCGTGTTGTGCGACACGGGAGAGCGCTACTTCAGCTTGGCGAAGCATTTCGAGAAGTCGTAGCGCGGCGGCAGAGAAAGAGGTCAACCG
This sequence comes from Candidatus Poribacteria bacterium, assembly GCA_016866785.1. NCBI lineage: Bacteria > Candidatus Poribacteria > Candidatus Poribacteria bacterium. Next base: position 36,376 of record VGLH01000011.1, on the reverse strand, counting down.
CCGGAGGGTTTTCCGGCACGTGCGGAACGCGTGTGCGCGAACGAGGAAGAGGTCAACCATGGCAGGGCAGCTCGCGCCATCAGGCGCTGCTGACGATTTCGACAGGATCGCGGGTTTCGCGCAGCAGTTCGCCGGCGCGGATCCGTCGGACGTGCTCCGGTGGGCGCGCTCGCGCTATGCGCCGGAGCTCGCCATCGTGTCCAACTACGGTCCGGGAACGCTCGTGGCGATCCACCTGATGGCGGAGATCGACGCCACGGTACCCGTGATCCATCTGAACACCGGCTTCGAGTTCCCGGAGACGGAGGCGGTCGGTGAGCGGCTTCGCGAGCGCTACGGAGTAGAGATCATCGAGGTCGTTCCTGAGTTGACGGTCGACCAGCAGGCGGAGAAGTATGGTCGCGACCTGTTCCGCACGGACGCCGACTTCTGCTGCCACATGCGGAAGGTCGAACCCCTGGCGAACGCGCTGTCGGGCTATCGCGCGTGGGTCACAGGCATCCGGCGAACCCAATCGGAGACGCGACAGGACGCCCGGATCGTCGAGTGGGACCTGCGGCACGACATGGTGAAGGTCAACCCGCTCGCCGAGTGGAGCCGGGACGACGTGTGGGCGTTCATCCGCAAGCACGGCATCCCGTACAATGAGCTGCACGACCGAGGCTACGCGAGCATCGGGTGCACACACTGCACGCGTCCCGTCACGGAAGGCGAGGACGAGCGCTCCGGTCGATGGAGCGGCACGGCAAAGAGGGAATGCGGCATCCATATGGCGCACTTCGCGCCGACGTCGCGCGCGCAGGTTCGGCAACGGCACACCGCATAGAGGGGACGTGGGTCGGACATGGGTAAAGGCTTCACGGTCTGGTTCACAGGACTGTCCGGCGCAGGCAAGACGACGATCTCGAACCGCCTCGAAGCGCTCATCCGGGAACGCGGGCGAAACGTCGAGATTCTCGACGGCGATGTCGTCCGAACCCACCTGAGCAAAGGTCTGGGGTTCAGCAAGGAAGACCGCGACGAGAACATCAAGCGGATCGCGTTCGTCTGCAAGCTCCTCACGCGCAACGGCGCGGCGACCCTCGCGGCCGCGATCTCGCCCTACCGCGAGGTGCGCGACTACGCGCGGGCGGAGATCGGCAACTTCGTCGAGGTGTACGTCCGGTGCCCGCTGGAGGTGTGCATCGAGCGGGACGTGAAGGGGCTCTACAAGAAGGCGCTCGCGGGCGAGATCCCGCAGTTCACCGGCGTTTCCGACCCCTACGAAGAGCCGCTGAACCCCGAAGTCATCTGCGACACGGATACAGAGACGGTCGAGGCATCGGCGAAGAAGATCATCGCCAAACTGGACGAGCTCGGGTACCTGTAGTCGCGGCATCCGACGCGGCTGCGATACGCCCGCTAGCTTGACGCCGACGATGAGCCGCCAGCAGCATCGCTTTCACGGAGACGCGCGACGGTTCGAAATCCTGGCGGCGTTCATCGCCGACCGGTAGGGGACTTCCGTGCGCTACATCGCCGGCGGACGCGGGATGCTCTCCCGCTTGCTGAACAAGCGGCACAACGACGCTGCCGAAGTCGTCGATCCGCGCGGCTGGGTGCTCCGGGGCGTTCGGCACGAGCGCGTCGTGCTGGATTTCCGGGGACCCAAGAACGTCGGTATCGTCTCGGAACCACCGAGCGCGTGACGTTTTCCGTGAGCGCGGAGCGATCCGTCCGATATAATGCGCTGGAACGCGGCTCTCGTGTCAGCTTAGGAGGACGATCCTCGTGGCTCTGGTTCGCATCCCGACTCCGCTTCGACGACTGACCGCCGGACAGGCGGAAGTGACCGCCGACGGCGATACCATCGCCGCCATCATCGACGATCTCGAATCGAAGCACGCCGGCATCAAGGCGCGCATCTGCGACGACAGCGGCGCGATCCGCCGGTTCGTCAACATCTACCTGAACAACGAGGACGTCCGGTTCCTCAAGGGAGCCGAGACCCCCGTCGCGGCTAACGACGAGGTCTCGATCATTCCCGCGATCGCCGGGGGCTCGATCCCATCGAAGGGATGACATGGCAGGCTTCACCGACGAACAGATCCGGCGGTACAGCCGGCATATCATCCTCAAAGAGGTCGGCGGCAAGGGACAGACGAAGCTGCTGAACTCCAAGGCGCTGCTCATCGGGGCAGGCGGGCTCGGCTCTCCGGCGGCGCTCTATCTCGCGGCGGCGGGCGTCGGCACGCTGGGCATCGTCGATCACGACCGGGTCGACATGAGCAACCTCCAGCGGCAGGTCCTCCATTCGATGGCGGACGTCGGCAGGCTCAAGGTTGAGTCCGCCGCCGAGACGCTCACCGGCATCAATCCCGACGTGAAGGTCGTCCCTTATCCGGAGAAGCTCTCGTCCGAGAACGTCATGGCGATCTTCGGCGACTACGACATCATCGTGGACGGGTGCGACAACTTCCCAACTCGGTATCTCATCAACGACGCCTGCGTGTTCCTGAACAAGCCGAACGTCCACGGGAGCATCTTCCAGTTCGAGGGACAGGTGACCGTGTTCCATCCGGGCGTGGGGCCCTGCTACCGATGCCTCTACCCGGCTCCGCCGCCGCCGGACTTGGCTCCGAGCTGCCAGGAAGCGGGGGTTCTCGGCGTGCTGCCCGGCATCGTCGGGACGACGCAAGCGGTCGAGACGATCAAGGTGTTGCTGGGCATCGGCGAGCCGCTCGTCGGGAAACTCCTGCTCTACAACGCCCTGACGCAGGACTTCCGCAAGCTCAAGCTGAACCGCGACCCGGAATGCCCTGTCTGCGGTGACAACCCGACGGTCACCGAGCTGATCGACTACGAGGAATTCTGTGCCGTCCACTGGTGATGCTGAAGGCGATCACGGCTCGCTTGGCATCCTGCTGACGACGGGCTTCGAACACCAGGACGCCCACACGGTCGTCCGACTGGCGCGCGCCGCTCATGCGCAGGGGCGGCGCGTTCGCGTCTTCCTCATGGCGGACGGAGCCTACCACATCGCCCGCGAGGCGTTCCAGGCACTGGCGCGCGACGGCATCGAAGTCGCCGTCTGCGCCCACAACGCCGAGGAACGCGCCATTCCCGAAGTGACCGGCGTCCCAAACCTCCATTGGGGCAGCCAGTTCGATCTGAGCCTGATGACATCCGAATGCGCCCGGGTCATCGCGTTCAACTGAACGCGCTCAATCACGGCGAAGGACGGACCCATGGCAGCGGTGAAGATCGCGTTGGTCGGCTGCGGCAGCGTGTCGCAGCACTATCTCGCCGATCTGCGGAAGAGCCCGGACGCGCAGGTGGTCGCTGTCTGTGACGAGCGGATCGAGCGCGCCGAGGGACGGGCCCGAGAGTTCGGCGTCCCGGCAGTCTACGGATCGCTGGCAGACCTGCTCGCGGCGGAGCCGTTCGACCTCCTCATCAACACGACCGGCATGCAGACGCACTACCCGCTGAATCGGCTCGCGCTGGAAGCCGGCAGGAACGTCCTCTGCGAGAAGCCCATCGCCTCGACGCTGGCGCAGGGACAGGAACTGCTCGCCCTCGCCAAGCGGAAGGGCGTCCGCATCTGGGGAGCCCCAAACGCCGTCACGAGCCCGCAGTTCCGCTGCCTGGCGGAGCTCCTCGCCAGCGGCGAGATCGGGAAGGTCCACGCCGCGCACGCATGCTACGGGCACTCGGGCCCGTCGTGGGGCCCCTGGTTCTACAGGAAGGGCGGCGGAAGCCTCTACGACCTGGGCGTTTACAGCGTGACAACGCTGACAGGGCTCCTGGGGCCCGCACGAGCCATCGTCGCGCTTGCAGGAACGGCAATCCCGGAGCGCGAGATCGAGGGCGAGCGCGTGCAGGTCGAAGCCGACGACAACACGATGCTGCTCATCGACCACGGGGATGCCGTCTACTCGCACATCCAGACGGGATTCGTCTACCGCCGTCACCGTGAGGACCGTACCATCGAGCTGATCGGAACGCGCGGCGCGGCGAACCTGCTCGGATGGGACTGGGCTCCGAAGGGCGTCGAGGTGTGGTCGGATGAGCACCCGGAGTGGCAGACGCGGTGTCCGGACGCCGGCAGCTACACGTGGCAGCACGGGGCATCCTACCTGGCAGCGTGTCTTGTGTCAGGGTCGGAGCCGCTGATGACCGGCGAGCACGCCGTCCATGTGCTCGACGTGATGAACTCGGCGCTGGAATCCGCCGCGACGGGTCGGCGGGTCGAGGTTCGCTCGTCGTTCCGACATCCGCTCTTCGCCTGAGAGGGTGCGCGTGTCACGCGTGACGGTCATCATTCGTAGCGCGCCTCTGAGAAGCCGCCGCACGGCAGAAGCCCTGCGGATGAGCCTGGGACAGTCGCTGTCTGAGAACGAGGTGGACGTGGTCCTGGCTGGCGATGCCGTCTATGCGCTGGGGCAGGTGGAACCGGAACGGATCGACGGCGGCGACATCGCGCGCCCGATGGAGACCCTCCCCCTTCTCGGATGCGGCGTCTACGCCGAGGCGGAATCGGTGGAAGAACGCGGCGTGCGAGTTCCGCGCGATGTTCAGGTTCTGACCCGCACCGAGATTGCGGAACGAATCCTCGACAGCGATTGCGTCATCCCATGGTGAGCTACGACGTGCTCCATCTGGTCCGGCGCTTAGACGAGTCCTACGGCATGGCAATCATCGCCGAACAGGCACAGAAGGCGAAGGTCGCGGTCGTCTATCTGCAGGACGCTGTCTTTCGTCCCAGTGAGACGAGCGCCGATCGGTTCGCTCTCGACGAGGACTGCCAGGCGCGCGGCGTCTCGCCCGACCTGCCGCGTCTGTCCTACAATGAGCTCATCGATCTCGTCTTCGCGAGCAGGCGCGTCGTGTGCTGGTGAGAAGGTGACATGAAGCCCTGCGGAGTCCATGCAGACAGCCGCGTTCCCGACGAAGGTATCCTGACGCACATCGGCAACACGCCGCTGCTGCGTCTGCGCCGGATTCCACGCGATTTGGGGCGTCCCAACGTCGAGCTGTTCGCCAAGGCGGAGTGGTTCAACCCCGGCGGATCGGTCAAGGATCGTGCCGCGCTGCGGATGATCGAGGACGCGGAACGCTCCGGCGCGCTGACGCCCGACAAGGTGGTTCTCGACTCGACGTCAGGCAACACGGGAATCGCCTACGCGCTCATCTGCGCGGTCAAGGGCTACCGATGCGAGCTCGTCATGCCGGGCAACGTGAGCCAAGAGCGGCTTCGCACCGTCCGGGCGTATGGCGCGAGCGTCACGTTCTCCGACCCGCTGGAAGGCTCCGATGGAGCGCTTCTGCTGGCTCGGTCGATCTACGAGACGTCGCCCGACAAGTACTACCTGCCGTGCCAGTACGACAACGACTCGAACTGGCGAGCGCACTACGACACGACGGGCGTCGAAATCCTCAAGCAGACGAACGGGCGCGTGACTCATCTGCTCGCAGGCGTTGGCACGAGCGGAACCGTCATGGGAACCGGTCGGCGGCTGAAGGAGTGCAACGACCAGGTCCGCGTCTACGCCGTCGAGCCGGACAGCGGGTTCCACGGTCTCGAAGGGCTCAAGCACATCGAGACGGCAATCGTGCCGGGCATCTACGACCCGTCGGTGCTTGACGGAACCATCCACGTGGGGACGGAAGAGGCATACGACATGTCGCGCCGTCTCGCCGCCGAGGAGGGGATTCTCGTCGGGAAGTCGGCGGGCGCGGTGATGGTCGGGGCGATGCGGCTCGCCGGTGAGTTGGATTCCGGCGTGGTCGTGTGCGTGTTCGCCGACGGCGGGTCGCGCTATCTGAGCTCCGCCCTGTTCGAGGAATAACGCGCTGTGGAGGTTCCCGCCCAAGTCTGGCAGGCGATCGTCGCCCACGCCGAGCGTGACTACCCCGAGGAATGCTGCGGCGTCTTACTGTCGGCGGGCGGATCGATGATCGTCCGCGAGTGCCGAAACGTCCAGAACGCGCTGCACGCCGCCGATCCAGCCGCCCATCCGCGCGACGCCCGCACGGCGTACTCGGTCGATCCGCTGGAGCTGCTCGAAATCACGCGGGAAGCCGACCGAGGCGGCGCAGCGATCGCGGGATTCTACCACTCCCACCCGGATCACGAGGCATACTTCTCCGAGGAGGACCGCGCCCGCGCGGTCATCGATGGCTGGGACGAGCCAATCTATCCCGACGCGACGTACATCGTCGTGTCGGTGCGGAACGGACGGGCTGCGGGAGCCCAAGGGTTCCGCTGGGACGATGCGGCGCGTCAGCACGTCGAATGCGCTATCGTGGAGAAGAGTTGATGACCGAAACGCGCGTCGATCAGGAGCTCGACCTCAAGGGCGAGATCTGTCCGTACACGTTCGTGAAGTCCAAGCTGGCGATGGAGAACCTGGCGGCGGGTCAGGTGCTCCGCGTGCTGTTCGACCACGAGCCGGCGGTCCGGAACGTGTCGCGGAGCATGGAGCACGAGGGTCATACGGTTCTCGCCCGCGGAGCCGTCGGGGAGCGGCTCTGGCAAGTCGTCGTCCGCAAGGCATAGACTCGACGAAGGGTGCGCCATGCCGCGATATGCCTACATGTTGCGGCTTCGAGACGATCCGCAGGCGATCGCGGAGTACCGCGAGCACCATCGCCGCGTGTGGGACGAAGTGGTCGAGGCGCTGCAGGCTGTCGGCATCCAGCGGATGGATATCTACCTGCTGGGTCGAACGCTCGTCATGACAATGGAGGTCGGCGACGACTTCGATCTGGAGGGGTGGGGCGCGGCGTACCTGGCGCATCATCCGCAATGCCGCGAGTGGGACGCCCTGATGCGCACGTATCAGGAGCCCGTTCCCGAAGCTCAGCCGGGCGAATGGTGGGCGCGCATGGAGCCGGTGTTCCAGCTCTGACGAATCGGAAGGAGAGACGCCGTGGCAGCAGTAGTGCCGGATCGGTTCCGCTGGCGGCTTTCCGAGCCGCTGCTGTCGCCGCTGGATCGTCCGGGCGACCCGTGCTTCTCGGTCAAGGACCCGACGGTCGTCTATTCCGGCGGACGCTGGCACGTGTTCTGCACGATTCGGAGCCGCGTCCGATCCCACCAGATCGAGTACATCGCGTTCGACGAGTGGGAGAACGTCTCGCAGGCAGAGCGCCATCTGCTGCGGTGTCGCGAAGGCTACTTCTGCGCGCCGCAGGTGTTCTTCTTCCGACCCCACGAGCAGTGGTACCTCGTCTATCAGGTGGGCGAGCAGGGCAGGAAGCTCGGCTTGCAGCCGGCGTTCTCGACCACGACGACGGTCGGCGATCCCGCCTCGTGGTCTCCGGCGGAGCTCTTCTTCCCGAACGCCGATCCGGAGGGCGTCGAACGCTGGATCGACTTCTGGGTCATCTGCGACGATGACCACGCCTACCTGTTCTTCACGTCGCTCGACGGACGGCTGTGGCGGATGTCCACGCCGCTGCCCGACTTTCCGCGCGGCTTCTCGAACGCGACCTGCGTGCTGACGGACATCCACCCGGAGTGGCGGCTGTTCGAGGCGAGCCACACCTATCGGCTACGCGGTTCGGAAACCTACCTGACCGTCGTAGAGGCGGAGAACCGTCTGCGTGACAACCGCCGGTTCTACCTGTCGTTCCTCGCCAACCGGCTGGACGGCGACTGGGAACCCGTGGCGGCGTCGGTCGCGAACCCCTTCGCCAGCGCGGATAACGTCTCCGCCGACGGCGAACTCTGGGCGGAGCACGTGAGCCACGGCGAGCTGCTTCGCGCCGGAGTCGACGAGCGGTTGGAGGTCGATCCGCAGGGCTTGCGGTTCCTCATCCAGGGCGTGCGAGCGGAGCAGTTCGGCGGCAGACCCTACGGCGAGATCCCCTGGCGGCTGGGCATTCTGAGCGCCGAGATCGGCTGACCTCCTGCGACGGCTCTATCGACACAGCTAAGCAATCCTAACCACCGATTCCGCCGTCAAATAGTGTAGGAATCCGGCACGATCGCTCTGGCGTTATGGAGTTCGCTGGCTATATGTATTTGTGAACACAATCACAATCTGGTGCGGTGAAGGTATCCGGGGGTTCGCGCCAAGGCGGTGTAGCCATGCGATCCATCTTCGATCCGGCAGCGCAGCACAGTGACGTCGACAGCAAGGTCGTCGCCGCTCTCGAACGCCTCTCCGAAGCTTTCCGCATCCTGCTCTGGATGGAGAATCGAGAGACGCGCCTGAGCCCCATCCAGATGCAGTTTCTCGTCCACTGCCTCTATCAGCCTGCCGAGAACCGGACGGTCGGGAGTCTGGCGGAGTACTTCGGTCTGACGCCCGCGACCGTCAGCGACGCCGTGCGGGTGCTCGAAGCAAAGGGCTACGTGGGTCGCCAACAGGATGCCCTCGACCGCCGGGTCGTGCACCTCTACCTGACGGCGGACGGAAGAACCGTCGCTCAGCGCGTCAGCGGTTGGGCGGAGCCGATGCGCAAGGCGCTGGCGGACATCTCGCAGGATCAGAAGTTGGTCGCGATGGAAGTGCTGATGGGCATGATCGCGAACCTCTTCCATTCCGGCGTGATCAGCGTCGCCAACATGTGCCTGCTGTGCGCGAACCTCGCGGCGAACGCGTCGGGCGACGAGGACGCGCCCTATTGGTGCAGCCTGCGCGACCAGCCAGTTCACGCGAGCGATCTGCGGCTGAACTGCGCCTCGCATCGTTCCCTCTACGGGGGGTTCGGCTGAGCGCCCGAAGCTCTTCTGCGGCATGCCTTTCTCCGTTAGGATGGGCGTACGGGTTCCCTACCTGAGAAAGGACTGCTGCAATGCGTGAGCTTCGGTTTGGCGTCGTCGGCTGCGGGGGCATGGGCACCCTTCACTGCAGCAACGCGAGCTTTGTGCCCGGGCTCACGACGGTCGCCTACTGCGATGTCGATCTCGCCCGCGCCGAGAAGTTCCTCGCGGCGTACGGCGGCGAGTACGCGACGACCGACATGGCGCGCGTGTTCGGCGACGCGTCGATCGACGGCGTGCTCGTCCAGACGGGCGAAGTGCACCATCCCCGCGTGGTCACAGCGGCGGCGCGCGCCGGGAAGCACATCTTCTGCGAAAAGCCGCTCGCCCGCACACTCGCCGAGGCGCGGGAGGCGGCTCAAGCCGTCGATGCGTCCGGCGTCAAGATGGTCTTCGGCGTCTGTAACCGGCTCGCGCCGATGGTTCGTCGCGCCAAGGGCATCGTTCCGAACCCCCACTACACCTTCTGTCAGTGTTCCGACACGGTGACGGGTCAGGCGGTTCACAACCTCGACCTCGCCGTGAACCTGTTCCACGAAGCGCCGCTGGTGCGCGTCTACGCGCAGGGAGCGCAGGTCTGGAACTACGATCCCCATCTGCCGGTGGACAGCTTCGTCGCGACGCTCACCTTCGCCGACGAGAGCGTCCACTGCTACATCCAGCACGGCGGGAGCCGTAACGGGACGCTCCGCAAGTACAGCTACCAGCTCTTCGGCAAGGATCGCTGCGTGTTCCTCGCAGAGCGGTTCAAGAAGTGCATCGTCCACGATGCGTCCGGGACGGTCACGCAGACGATGAGCTTCGAGGGACCCGACTTCGGCGGGCAGGGCTATCACGACGTTCGGGGCCCCATCGGCTACATGGGACACTATGATGAGATCGCCCATCTCGCCGACTGCATCCGAAACGACGGTCAGACCGAGATGACCGTCCGGCATGGCGTACGGGTTCTCGCGGTCGAGAAGGCGATCCTGGAAAGCTGCGTGTCCGGCGCTCCGGTCGACTTCCCGGCGTTCTGCCGCGCCAACGGGATCGAGGCGTATGCCTGAGCCCTACGCGACGGCGTCGGAAGCGCGACTGGCGATGCGTCGGGGCGAGTGGACGGGTCCCACGACCTACCGGATGCCCGGATGGGTTCAGTGTAACCTGGTCGCTCTGCCGCGCGAGGATGCCTACGACTTCCTCGTCTATTGCCAGCGGAACCGCGACGCCTGCCCGATCGTGGACATCACCGATCCGGGGAGCGTGGAACCCGCCCACGCCGCTCCCGGGGCGGACCTGCGCACGGACCTCGCCCGCTACCGAATCTACCAGAATGGGGAGATGGCAACCGAGCCGACGGACGCTCGCGAATGGTGGCGCGATGACCTGGTCGCCGTCCTCATCGGTTCCAGCCTGACGTTCGACGAACCGCTCCGCCGCGCCGGCGTCGAGCTTTCGCCGGACGTGTGGGTTCTTCGAACGGAGTTGCCGACGCGTCCGGCGGGACGCTTCTCCGGCAGGCTCATCGTGACGCTCCGGTTCCTCCGACCGCGCGACGCGATCATCGCGACGCAGTTGACGGCGCGATTCCCGTGGAACCACGGAGCGCCGCTTCATATCGGCGATCCGTCCGACATCGGCGCGGACGTGGCGGATCCCATCGTCGGCGAACCGATCACCGAGCCGCCCATCGGGAGGACAGGCGTGTTCTGGGCGTGCGGTGTGACGCCCCAGCAGGCGGCGCTCGACGCTCGTCTGCCGCTGATGATCACGCATTGCCCGGGGCACGGCTTCATCACGGACCTGCGCGCCGACGCGATCTGCCAGCCGTAGCGCCCTGTCTTGTGGCGCACGGATCGACGGCTACACTTGTAAGCGCGAGAGTCGAGGCGGTGGAACCGCCCCAAACCGACCCGATGGGAGGAGAGCCCATGCGACGTTCGACCGCGATTCTGTTTGCCATCGGCATCCTGACGATTCCCGTTGCCGCCGCGCAGGCGTACACGCTGGGGCTGGTCCGCGAGGGAGCGGCGCAGCCCAACGCCGAAGCCGCCTACAAGTGGGCTGCGAGCAAGTACGACACGAAGGAGATCGGCCGTCCGAAGGCGAAAGCCGATCTGCTCGGCTACGGCGTCGTGTGGTGGGATGAGAGCCACGCTCCGGCAATCCCTGCGCCGTTCCTCGACAAGGCAACCGTGGATGCCTTCCGAGGCTACGTGCAGGACGGCGGTGGTCTGCTCCTGTCTAACCTGGCGTTCCATTACCTGTTCGAGATGGGCGTCGAGAGTGGCCAGCCCCGCTATTTCGGGCGCAACGACGCCAGCCCGCTCAACTGGACGGACTTCCAAATATCCAAGGGGCAGGACAAGCATCCGGTCTTCAGCGGGCTGAAGATCGAGAACGGGTTGATCCAGTACGACATTCAGGGCTGGACGGACGGATCCGACTTCTATGCTGCTGCCGGACCCACAGGACCCAAGGACGGGAAGACTCTGGCACAGGTCGTCGATGGTCAGCCGCAGACGAACCCGCTCGTCGAGTATTCCGTCGGGAACGGCGCGATCGTGGCTATCGGGTGGGTCTGGTCGTCGTGGGTCGTCAACAAGAAGCTCGATGACGTCAACACGAAGCTCCACGCGAACATCATCGACTACCTGGCGACCAAGTCAGCGTTCGCGGCGGTCGCGCCGCGCGGCAAGCTGGCGACCTCCTGGGCGGAGCTGAAGCGCTAGCGGATCAAGAGCATCCGCTGCACGCTTCGGAGCTCTGCGCCGCCGCGAGACGGAGCGATCCGCACTTCGTACCAGTAGAGCCCGGCGGCGACGGGCTCGCCCTGATCGTTGCGCCCATCCCACGGGATCGCGCGAACGCGGGACGAGTAGTCGCCCGACGGCAGAACCCCCGCGTGAATCGTCCGGACGACGCGCCCATCCGCCGCGTAGACCGTCACATCGACGCGCGATGTCTCCGCGAGCGTAAAGGGAATCCACGTCTCCGGGTTGAAGGGGTTCGGGTAGTTCTGCCCGATCCGCGTCACCACCTGTGACGGTGGTTCGCCCTGTGAGGAGCCTTCCTCGACCGGCTCGACGGCGAGTGGAGCGCCGTCGTCCGTCCGGCGGTAGGTTCGCAGGAGCGTCGCGTCGGCGGTGAGCAAGCGGCTTCCGACGAGCGCGATGCCGCCGACCCAATCGAGTGAACGCACGCGCGCCGTCTCGATCGGCGCGGCAGGGTCCTTCGCATTCCACGCGGCGACGTAGCTCTCGCCTCCGGCAAACACCCATCCCGCCTGCGCCGTCAGAACGCGGAGGTCGAACCCGGCGTCCCATCTGGCGACCGGAACCGGCGCGAGCGGACCCGCCACGTCGTAGACGACGATGTCCGTCCCTGCTCCGACGAACAACCGGTTCCCATCGACTTGCAGGGCGCGGGCGGAACCAGTCGTCGGCAGCGTCCGCACGAGGCGGAGATTCGCCGGATCGCTCGCGTCGAACACGTCCACGCCCGATTCGGTCGCCGCCGCATAGAGCGCCGTTCCCGCCAAAGCGAGCGCTGCGACATGTCCCGAGCTCGACGCGCCGCCCCGCACCTTGAACGTCCCGGCGTCGAGCGACAGCGCCGTGACGCCGATCCCGCCTGCGTAGACCGTCCTCCCGTCGGGCGAGAGCGCGACATCGATGACCGGTCCTGCCAGCGAGAGCGCCGAGACCCGACGTGGACGCGATGGGTCGGCGAGGTCGAAGGCTTCGACGCCGTCGTCCGTCGCGGCGACAGCGATGCCGGTTCCCAACCGCGCAGCGTTCGCTGGGGAGAGCGTCGGCGCATACGCCAGCGGACGCGTTCCGGCGGGAACGGAGACACCGATCACGGCGACTCCTCCGCTCCCGATGGCGGCGGCAACGATGCCCCCCGATGCGCTGAGACGCCGTCCCTCCCCGGACGCCTGCGAAACCCACGTCAGCCGAGGAGCGGACGGGTCCGCCGCGTTCACAGCGGCGAGGCGATCCCCTTCTGCCACGTAGACCCAATCGCCGACCCACACGAGCGACATCGGGTCGCCGTCGAGCGGGATGCGGCTGAGGAACCGCGCGTTCGCCGGATCCCGCGCGTCCCAGAATGAGATACCCTCCGTCTCCGCGACGGCGAGCGTGTTCCCTCGGAGCGCGATTCGTTGCGGCACGCCGACCGTGTCGCCGCGTGTCACGGTCTTCAGAGCGTTTAGGTCGCGCAGATCGATGGAGACGAGCCGGTCGGTGGCAGCCCAGAGCGTATCTCCGGCAGGAGCCATCCCCTGGACACGGAACGCCCCGCGCCCGATCCGCCGCAGAGCGGGGAGACCGTCCAGCGCGAAGACCTGGAGCCCCTGAGAGGCGTCCGACATGAAAAGCCGTCCGTCGCCCACGGCGAGGTCGATCCCACCGGAGCCAAACGAGGTCTGGGCAAGGCGGGGGTTCGCCGCGTCGGTCAGGTCGAACACGCGCAGACCCGTGTCCGAGTTGAGGACGAAGAGCCAGGTGCCGAACGCGGCGAGGCGCGAGGCGTCGCCGGTCGTCGCGCGCGTCGCGAGGCGTTCCAGCGTGTCTCGGGCGTAGACGCCGATTCCAGACCGTCCCTGCGCGACAACGAGGGCGTCGCCGACAAGCAAAACATCCTGGGCGAGTCCGTCGGTGGGAGCGATCGCCCGTAGACGCGGCGAGCCGAGAACCGTCCGGTCGAACGCCGCGATGCCCCACCCCGCCGCCGCCCAGAGCGTGTCTCCCGCCACCGCGACGGAGAGCAGGTCGGCTCCGATGGGCAGGGCGTCGAGGGCGGTCAGACTCCCCGATGCCCCGTCCATCCTCAGGGAACCGGTCGGCGCGAAGCGGTTGGGGTTCGGCGCAACAGGAGTCGGGAACGCCGAAGGCGTGTCGCCGTCTCGGTCGGCTCCCGGGGCGACCTCGTAGGACAGCGCCGCATCGACGGGCGCGGCGAGAATGAGCGTCGCCGATTCCCCGGCGTTCCCCCGGATCGTGTGGACGCCAGTTCCGTTGGGGTCGAGACGCACTTCGCGCGCTTCGCCCGCCGCGGGCCTCCAGACGGTCGCAGCGAAGGGCGCTCCCGCTTCGGCGGTTACACGGACCGACCACGTCTCCGGAAGGTTCGAGAGCTCGACGTAGGCGGCGCTCCACGCACCGAGCCGGGCGGTTCCGCGCGCGGGAAGGCTCTGCCGCCGATCGATGGCGCTGGCAGGCACACGAAAGTCGCGGCGAAGGCTCGTGTATCCGGCGGACGGATGCGCGGCTCGGTCGTTGACAAGATTGGCGAGCGTCCACGAGCGGAGCAGGTCGGCAAGTGCCCGTGCGTTCCCGCTCGCCTGCATCGCCCCGGCGACGGCAGCCATTCCGCGTCCCGGCGCGCGTCCCAGGTTCTGGGCGAAGCTCCTGCCGCCGTACTGATCGACGCAGTAGAGCAGCAGGAGGAAGCTCCCGCCGTACCATGTCTGAAGCGTGTTCCCCGCCGTGAGCGAGAGCGAGGGCTTGGAGAGGTATCCGGTGGCGAAGTCCGAGTGGATGTTGCCGTAGACCGCCCATTCGGCGAGCGTGGCGCGTCCTTCTTCCAGCCAGCGCTCGTCGAGCCGTCCGCCGCGCTGATGCCAGTTGAGGAGGTGCGTGAACTCGTGGGCGACGAGGTTGATGAGCCGGAACCGGTCGTAGTCGCGAAGGGCGAAGACGTCGAGGAAGAGCATCTCGCGGGCGTTGCTGTTGGGCAAGCGAGCGAGCTCATCGACGGGCGAGAAGTAGCCACCGAAGCCCGCCGCGTTCCCGTTGCCCTCGACATCGTGGAGCAGGATCGTCACGCGGGAATCGCCGTCGACGCCCGGCAGCCATTCGGAACCGAACCAGGCTCGGACGGACGGGTAGATAACGCGATCGAACTCGCGCGCCAGGTCGGAGATGGCGGCGTCCGTGGCGACGTCGGCGAATCGGTCGTCCACCCAGACGGAGCAGCGCTCGGCGATGAGGCGGAGCGTCGCGCGGGCGCGGGTCTCCGGGATGTGCGTGAAGAACGTCCACTTGTCGCCGACGGCGGCAGGCGGCGCGGCGTGCGCGAAGGCGGTAGAGAGCCCTGGGGCGTCTGCGAAGCGTTCCGCCAGCGGGAACGTTCCGCACGCGGCATCGGCGGCGGCGGGTCGAGCCCACGCGGCGGCTGCGAGGCACACGATGAGGAGGGTGAGTCCTGCCGCCCCGTACGCTCTCCGCATGTCTCTGGTTCCTCCGAAGCCCGACGTTCACCCGATGCTACGGCGTCGCCCGTCTGGAGTCCAGTCGGGGATGTATGTACAATCCACTCGCCGGGAGGAGGGGACGATGGACGCAGCGACGTGGGATTTCTTCGAACGCAACGGGTACGTGGTTCTGCCGGACGCGCTGAGCGCCGAAGACACGGCGCGCTTCCGCGAGCTCTACGACCGCGACCGGAACGAGTTCGGTTACCTCTGGCGCATGTACTCCCACCACCAAACGATCAACTGCGACGCGCTCGTCTCGACGCCGGAGCTCGACGAAGCGATCCGCCATTCGAAGGTTCTGCCCGCCATCGAAGCCCTCATGGGCGGGCCCGTCTGTTTCTCCGAAATCTGCATCCGGCACATGGCGCGGCACGACGGAACGCTCCGGCGCGGCTGGCATCGCGACCGGCCACATCTCCCGACGCATCCGCTCCGGATGGACTACATCCAACTGATGGTCTACCTGACGGACGTGGACGAGACGACCCACTGCTTCTCCATCTCGCCGGAGAGCATCGACGACCCGGTCCTGTCGACGGAGAAGCAGCTCGAACGCGGAGGAGTCGTCGATATCCACGGGCCCGCCGGAACGTGCGCTCTGTTCAACATCGCCACGCTCCACACGGCGACGGTGCGGAACACGACGGCGGAACGCAAGACGATCCAGGTCTACTACGGGCACCGCGATGGCAAGTACCTCAGCAACGACTCGATCATCCCGCCCGCCTTCTGGCGGAATCACGCCGACCCTGAGGTACGCGCCTTCTACGGGAACCTGAACCCGAAAACGCACCTCTACATGGCGGCGATGCATGGTTAGGTCCCGATCCATCCTGGCGGCGCTGGCTCTCGTCCTCATCGCGACGAGCGGATCGGCTGCCCCGTCCGACGACGCGGAACGAGCCGTCACGTTCCAGACGGCGCGCCTGACCGCCGACAATCCCTTCACGCGCGCCAGCGCTACGGACGAGCTCCGCCGACTGTCGGCGGTCGAAGCGAACCGTGAAGCCCTGCGCGGAGCCGTTGCCGCCCTGAAGCCCTTGCTGCAAGACCCCCAGCCGGTCGTTCGGTGGAACGCAGCCGTCGTCGTCGCTCGCGTCGGCGACGATGCCGCCGCCCAAGCCGCCCACGCCGCGCTCGAACGCGATACGCGCGACGATCTCTACAGCGTGCGTATCGGAGCCGTCGAAGCGCTCGGAGAGCTCGGCACGCCGCGCGCCCACGAGCTCCTGACGACCGTCGCCGAGACGGACGACGACGAGGAAGTGGTCGATGCCGCTCGCACGCAGTTGGGTCCGCCGCCCGGACGTGGCAACGCCTTCGACGCCTTTGGGGGAGCCCCCGAAGGTCCTGACCAGCAAGACAGAGCCGGTGGTTTCTGGATGCTCGGCGCCGGGGACGAAGACTCCGAGAGCCCCGCATCCGCGTTGAGCCGCGCGCGGGACGCCGCCGCACGCGCTCCCGCCCCCGACGCTCTCGCGACGCTCGCCGACGTGAGCCGGTTCCGGGGCGGGTTCGTCACAGACGAGGAGACGGTCTCCCTCCCCGACGCGTTCCGACCCGCCGTCCTGCCGATCATGCGGATGCTTCGGGCAGGTTCGCCGCTGAGCCCGATGGACGCCCGCAACGCCGCATGGGCGCTGGGCGTCAGCGGGTCGCTGCCGATGCTCATCGCCGCGCTGGAGGACCCGCTCGATGCGACGCGCGAAGCCGCCGCCGCCGCGCTGTTGGTCGCTGTGACGGACGTCTCAGGCGTCGGGAGAGCCGACGCAGGAACCGCAGAAGTCGCCGACGCGCTCGTCTTCTCGCTGTCCGACCCGTCGGAGCCGGTGCGCCGGATTGCCGCTCTGACGCTGGGCAAGGTGCGGTCGGAGCGCCACCGCCGCGACCTGCACATGGCTCTGGATGACAAGAGCCCACGGGTCCGAGCCGCCGCCGCGTGGGCACTCGCGCAGATGCCTCCTTCCGACGAGCGGGAAGCCGCGCTGGCGCGTATGCGGCATGAGGAGGCAACGTCGCCTGACGCGATCTTCGCTCTACTGTCACTGGGTCCGCCCGACCTCGTGGAGCTTCTGGCGTCCGCGCTGTCAGGCGGCGACCCAGCCGTGTCGTACGCCGCCGCCGCCGCGCTGGCGGAGATGGGCGCCGACGGCATTCCGGCCCTGCGTGAACTGCCGGACGGGGCTCCGCCGTGGGCTCGTGACGGGGCGCAGCGCGCTTTCGCTTCGATCTTTGGGAACGCGTGGGCGGTTCCCGTCTCCGAGGCTTCGGGCGATGCGGGCGATGGACAAGTGACGGTTCCTGTGCTCGTCATGGCAGGCGGCGGATGGCGGCATCTCTCGCTCGTGCGGATGGAGCGACCGGTTCCCGGAGCGCAGGTACGCGTTTCGGGCGTGGCGTCGCCGTCGGTCACGGACGAGCTCGGCTGGGCGCGCTTGAAGATGCCCGTCGATACGGCGCTGACGGTGCGGGTTGAGGCGAAGGGCTACGTCACCGCCGACGTTTCGGTCGATGCGGCGGCGGGGACTCAAGAACCGATCATCGTGCGCCTCGACGAACGATAGAGGAGTCCAGGATGCTTCGCGGAATACCGTTCGAGCTGTCTCCGGAACTGATGCACATCCTCATGTCGATGGGCCACGGCGATGAGATCGTCATCGCCGATGGGAACTTCCCGGCGGCGTCCAACGCCCGGCGGCTCGTGCGCGCTGACGGGCTCAGCGTTCCGGCGGTGCTGGGAGCCGTCGCGCCGTTCTTCCCGCTGGATGCCTACGCAGACGACCACGCGGTCATCATGCAGACCGGCGGCGAAGTCGCCACGCCGTCCATCTGGGCGGAGTTCGCCCGCATCCTGACTGAGGCGGAGGGCAAGAAGGTCACGCTGACCCCCATCGACCGATTCGCCTTCTATGAACGAGCTCGTCAGGCATTCGCCGTCGTCGCGACGAGCGAGACGGCGATCTACGCGAATATCATCCTCAAGAAGGGCGTCGTGCTGCCGTAGTACCTGCGCAAAGGAGCGCGTATGGAATCCCCCATCCTCGAAGCGACGCGCGACATCGTCGTTGCCTACATCGGGAAGTATCCGACGGGGCAGTCCGCCTATTCGGCGAACATCGAAGCCGCGATGAACCGGATGCGCCAGGACATCCTCGCCTTCACGCGGGACGTGTACGCGACGCTGGAGCGCCTCGAAAGCGGCGCTGAACCGCCCCCACCGCCGGACCCGATGGGCTGACTCTATGCCGGAGCGACGCACGCCGCTGGTTCCCCTGCTGGTCGGCGTGACGAAGCTGCTCCTTCGGCGGGCGATGATCGGCTGGATGCTGCGGGCGTTCGGCGTGGTCGTGCTTTGCCTCGTGCCGCTGGCAGTCGTCAGTTCGTGGGGGTCGCTGGAGCCATCGCACCGGGCGGGCGTTCTGCTGGCTGCCGGGGCGGTCGCGGGGGCGGCGGTCTTCCTGCTGTGGCTGGGGCGTTACCTGCGATCCGGCTGAGCGATCCGTCACTCGCTCGTGCGTTCGACGCGGTAGTGCAGGAAGAGCTCGCCCTCTTCGATGCGCGTCGAGATGAGGCGGAGCCGCGCCGCGCGTTCGAGCGGGAGCCCGTCGCCGCCGATGGGCGTCGGCACATCCCTGCCGCCGACGAGAACCGGGCAGAGCGTCAGGTAGACCTCGTCGATAAGTCCCGCTTCGAGGAACGCCCCGGACGTCTCGCTGCCCCCTTCGAGCAGGATCGACCGGACGCCGTGCCGCTCGGCGAGATAGGCGACGGCTTCGCCCACGTCGTGTACTTCGGCGACTTCCGCGACGGCGGCGAGCGCGTCGCGCGCTTCGCGGCTCGCCTGGGGTCCCACGAAGACGACCGCCGGCGACGTGTGTCCCTGGAACATCCGCGCGGAGGGCGAGACCGTCGCGCGAGCGCTCAGAACGGCGCGGACGGGCGTCTCCGTCTGGTTTCGGCGCAGGCGCGCGGCTCGGATGTCGGCGGGCAGCCGAAAGGGCGGATCGTCGGCGGCGACGGTTCCCGCTCCGAGGATCACGGCGTCGGTCTCGCCGCGCAGGCGTCGCAGGAGCGCCTTGTCGCGGGGCGATGTGAACCGAGGCCCCGCGCCGTCGCTCGTCGATATCTTCCCGTCGACGGTCGATGCGACGACGAGCGTGATGCGGGGTCGATCCGTCACGGGTCGTCAGTCCTCCCAGGCGCAGAAGAGCCGGTCGCCGGCGGCGATCATCGCGCGGAAGAGCGCAACCGGTTCCACCGACCCAACGATGCGGAACGACAGCACTTCGCCCGCCGGTTCCACCAACTGCCTGCCCATGAGGGCTTCGAGCTCACTCAGGTCACGGAGCCTGCGCCGGACTTCGGTTCCGTCGTCGGTCAGCCACGCGTAGCGGACGTCGGTTCCGTCGCGTTGGGCGCGGACACGGACGAACCGCCTGCCATCGACCTCCCAGCGGAGCTCGAACTCGATCGCGTCGGTCGATTCCAGCGCGCCACGGATGCGCCGGTCGAGCTCGGAGAGTCCTGCGGTCGTCGTCTGGCTCACGAGTTCGGTTCCTGTCGCTGGCGCACGGCTTCGTAGAGCAGAATACCCGCCGAGACGGAGGCGTTGAGCGATTCGATCCTGCCGTACATGGGGATGTGGACGAGTGTGTCGCACGCTTCGGCGACGAGTCGGGCGAGCCCTTCGCCCTCGCTCCCGATGACCAGCGCGCACTTCCCGCGGAAGTCGTAGCCCGTGTACGGGATCGCGTTCGGAGCCTCCGTGCTCGTCGCCCCGACAACCCAGTAGCCCGTTTCCTGTAGGCGCTGGATCGACTGGACGATGTTCGCGACGCGGACGACGGGTAGGTATTCCGTGGCTCCGGCGGATGCCTTAGCGACGGCAGGCGTCACGGGCGCTGCGCCGCGCTTGGGCACGACGACGGCGCGGGCTCCTGCCGCCTCCGCCGTACGGATGATGGCTCCGAGATTGTGCGGGTCTTGGATGTGGTCGAGAAGGACAACGAGCGCGTCCGTTGCGGCTGACGTTTCGTCGATGAGGTCGTCGAGCTCGGCGTAGGACGCGCCGCGCACCAGCGCGACGACGCCCTGGTGGTTGCCGCCGTGGGCGAGGCGGTCGATGCGCGAGCGCTCCGCTGATTCGTGGGGCACGCCGGCGGCACTCGCCAGATCGACAAGCTCCTGGGCGGCGGTGTCCTTGGAACCTCGCGCGAGGATCAGCTTGGCGACGCGCTCCGGATGGGCGCGCAGGGCTTCACGCACCGTGTTCCTACCGAAGATCGGTTCCATGCGTTCCTACATGCCGTGACGCAGAACCACCGACACGTCGAGCAGCGCCGCAACGCCCCAATGGAGCAACCAACCGTAAACGAAAGACTCGGAGCGCCACGCGATCCAGCCGAGGAACAGCCCCGCCGGAAGCGACCCGAACGCTTCCGGAAAGGGCTTACCAAAGTGCGCGATGACGAACGGCAGCGTCTGAATCCAGATCGCCGCGGATCCGAAGTCGCGCGCCAAGCCGTTGAGCATCCAGCCGCGGAAGAAGTACTCCCACGCGAGGAAGTAGACGCCGTAGAGCAGCTCGTAGACGATGAGAACGCGGACGTCCTCGCGCGCCAGGGTGCAGAGCGGGTACTTCGCCGCGAAGGACGGTAGACCGCTCACGGCGACCACGACCGCCGCCATGGCGATGAACGCCGGTAAGAGCAGCCATGCCGCGCGCGGATCGCCGATACGAAAGCCCGTCTCGGCTGGGCTTCGCCGGAACCCCGCCCAGGACAGGACGGCTGGCACGACGAACAGCAGAGTCGCCGCGATGCCGTACCACCAGGCGTACGGCAGGAGCTCGTACCATGGAAGGGACGTCCAGGCGCCTGTGAAGCCTCGGAACGTTCGGGGTCTGCCGACGTAGCGCTCGATGGTCAGGAGAGCCGGCGCGGCGGTGAGGACGACGCAGGACTCCGCCGAGAGCGAGCCCCGCAAGTCGCGCAGGAAGCTCGTCGTCGTGTCTCGCAGTCGGCGCACGCGGGAACTCCTCGTCCGGTCGGCGGAAGTGTAGCCGACGCAGTCACGGCGCGCAAAAGGCGGCATGGCTCGTTGGCGTGTGGTATACTCGGAGCCGCTGTCACAGGCGAAAAGGAAGCCGATGTCTCGCCCTATCGAGTTGGACCGAGTCAAGATCGGTCTCGTCCAGACGACGTGCTCGGACGACACCCCGTCGAACCTGAGCCGTACGGTCGCCGCGATCCGACGCGCGGCGGCTCGTGGAGCCCAGATCGTCTGCCTGCAGGAGCTCTTCCGCTCGACCTACTTCTGCCAGACCGAGGACGCGGATCGGTTTGACCTGGCGGAACCGATTCCCGGCGAATCGACGGCACTGCTGGGAGCCCTCGCGGCGGAACTGGGCATCGTGATCGTCGCGTCGCTCTTCGAGGCGCGCGCCGAAGGGCTCTACCACAACACGGCGGTCGTCCTCGACGCGGACGGTTCCATCGCCGGCATCTACCGCAAGATGCACATTCCCGACGACCCCCTCTACTACGAAAAGTACTACTTCACGCCGGGCGACACCGGGTTCCGCGCGTTCGACACGGCGTTCGGTCGGATCGGCGTCCTCGTCTGCTGGGATCAGTGGTTCCCCGAAGCGGCGCGGCTGACGGCGCTCCACGGCGCATCGATCCTGTTCTACCCCACCGCCATCGGCTGGCACGCATTCGAGAAGGACGAGTGGGGCGAGGCACAGCGCAACGCTTGGGAGTCCATCCAGCGTTCCCATGCCATCGCCAACGGAGTCTTCGTCGCGGCGGTCAATCGCGTGGGAATCGAGGGCGGGCTCCAGTTCTGGGGAAACTCCTTCGCGTGCGATCCGTTCGGACGCGTCATCGTTCGCGCCGAGGAGCGCGAGGAGACGCTGATCGCCGAGTGCGACATGGGCTTGCTCCGCGAGATCCGCCGCGCGTGGCCCTTCCTGAGAGATCGTCGGATCGATGCCTACGGCGGCATCATGGAGCGCTATCTGGACGGCAGACGACGATGAGCGCCCGTTACCGGATGCCGGCGGAGTGGGAGCCCCACGCCGCGACGTGGCTCGCCTGGCCCCACAATCCGGAGACGTGGTACCTCGGCGTCGAGCGGGCTGAACGCGCGTTCGTCGAGATGATCCGAGCCCTCGTGACGGGTGAGATCGTCTGTGTGCTGGTGAACGACGAGGCGATGGAGCTCCGGGCGCGGACGTGCCTCCAGCAAGCGGACGTGCCGACAGCGCGAGTCCGGCTCCATCGTATCCCAACGAACGACGCGTGGATCCGCGACTACGGGCCCAACTTCGTCGCCACCCAGGACGGAATCGCGCTGAACGACTGGGGGTTCAACATGTGGGGCGGGAAGTACCCCCCATGGGACCTGGACGACGCCGTGCCTGCGCAGGTGGCGGCGCTGCTCGACATGCCGCGCGTGGAACCGGGGCTCATCCTGGAGGGCGGCTCCATCGACGTGAACGGAACCGGCACGCTCCTGACGACGGAGTCGTGTTTGCTGAACCCGACGCGGAACCCGGGGATGAGCGTGAACGAGATCGAGAACGTGCTGCGCCGCCACCTGGGTGTAACGAACGTCCTATGGCTGGGCGAGGGCATCGTCGGCGACGACACGGACGGACACGTGGACGACATCACGCGGTTCGTCGGTTCCCGCGCGGTCGTGACGGCGGTCGAGGACGATCCATCGGACGAGAACCACGAGCCCCTGGCGGACAATCTGTGCCGCCTGCAGGAACTGAGAGCCGAGGACGGAATGCCTCTGGAAGTGGTTCCGCTGCCGATGCCGGAACCGGTCGAAGTCGAGGGCGTCCGCCTGCCCGCGAGCTACCTGAACTTCTACATCGGGAACGAGTGCGTGCTGCTTCCGGTGTTCGGAGGAGAGAGAGATGCGCTGGCGAGGTCTGCCTGCGCGAGCCTGTTCCCGACGCGCCGGATCGTGCCGATCATGGCGCGCGATCTGGTGCTTGGGCTGGGCGCCTGCCACTGTCTGACCCAGCAGCAGCCGGCGCACCGAGCGTGACGGAGGCGTCACGATGGGTAACACGGAACTGATCTACGCAGCGTTGGGCGCGACACTGGCAGTCGCCGGAGTCGCCGTCATGGTGGTCGGCTACGCGCGATCCAAGACCGCCGGGCATAGTTCGGTGCTCCTGGCGGTGGTCCTTTGGATCGGCGTTCTGCTCCAGTGGGCGGTCGGAAGCGGGTTCGCATACGGGGATTCCGCGTCGGGGCTCGTCGGCACGACGGGGTTCTTCTCGCTGGGTACCGGTGTCCCGATGGGCTCGGCGTCGGCGTGGTGGTTCTACACGATGCTCGCCGTGTTCGCCGGGACCGTCGCCGTGTCGGGAATGCTGGGCAGGACGCGGTTCGGCGCGTCGATGATCGTCATTCTGGTGACGATGGGCGTCATCGTGCCGGTCGTCCAGCACTGGGTCTGGCATCCGAACGGATGGCTGCACTCGCTGGGGTTCCGCGACTTCGGCGGGGCGGCGGCGATCCACATCCTTGGCGGGGCGGCGGCTCTGGGGGCGACTCGCGCCGTTGGTCCGAGGATCGGGCGCTACTCGCGCGAGGGGCTGCCGAACGCGCTGCCGGCGCACAATCTGCCCATGAGCGCCGTCGGGTTCTGGCTCCTGACGATCGGATGGCTCGGGCTCCTGATGGGCAGGGGGACGCAGGTGAGCAACATCGTCGGCGTTCCGACGCCTCCGCTCGCCGAGATCGCCGTCGTGGCTCTGCTGGGACAGTCGGCGGGGGCGTTGGCGGCGATGTCGTTCGCGTGGGGGCGGTTCGGGAAGCCGGACGTCGCGCTCATCCTGAACGGCGCGGTCGCCGGGACGGTCGCGGTCGTCGCGGCGGCGGATCGGCTGAATCCATTGGCTGGCGTCATCGTCGGGGGGGTCGGCGGGTTCCTGTCGGTGTTGGGAACGCAGTGGAGCGACCGGCTGCAGCTTGACGACGTGGGCGGCGTCGTGCCGGTTCACGGGCTGGCGGGCGTCTGGGGATGCCTCGTGGCAGGACTGCTCGTTCCGAGTGAAGGGCTCTTGATGGGCGGGGGGTCGCGCTTGCTGGTCGCGCAGGTGATCGGCATCGCGGCTGTCGCCGCTGCTGGAGCCGGCGCGATGTGGCTCACCTGCACGATCCTGTCGCGATTCGCTGGGCTTCGAGTCTCCCGCGACGACGAGCTGGAAGGGCTGGATCACGTGGAGCACTCCAACGAGGCATACCCGGACTTCCAGCGCGCCGAGTTCAAGTAACGCGCCCTCCGCGTGCGGATGAGCGCGCGTCCCGATCATGAGCGTCGAACCGATCGGGTGGTTCACGGAAGCCGTCCGATGAAGTACAGCGAGCTCTTCCACTCGATCCAGGGCGAGGGAACCCTCGTCGGCGTTCCCAGCGTCTTCTTCCGCACGAGCTTCTGTAACCTCCGCTGCATCTGGTGCGACACGCCCTACACGAGTTGGGAGCCGGAGGATCGCGATATCGCCGTCGAAGAGGCGTTCGAGCGGATCGCGTCCTACGGCTGCCGACATGTCGTCATCACAGGCGGGGAGCCGTTCATCCAGGCGAGGGAACTGGCAGGGCTCTGCGGTCTGCTCGACGAAGGCGGCTACCACACGACGGTCGAGACGAACGCGACCGTCTTCGCGCCGGTGCGGGCGCAACTCATCTCGATGAGCCCCAAGCTCGCCAACTCGAATCCCACGAGCGACCGCCGAGCGTTGGCGATGCACGAGCCGCATCGGTACGCGCCTGACGTCATCCGCGCGTTCGCGGCGCGGCATGCCTGCCAGGTCAAGTTCGTCGTGTGCGAACCGTCGGACATGGATGAGATCGACGCCATCGTCCGCGAGTGTGAGCTCGCTCCGAGCTCGGTCGTGCTCATGCCGGAGGGCAGAACGCCAGACGAGACCCGCACTCGCACGGCGTGGCTTGCGGAGGCGTGCGTCGAGCGAGGCTATCGGCTCTCTCCGAGGCTCCACATCGACATCTGGGGGACCAAGCGTGGCGTCTGACCGTCCGCCTGCCATCGTGCTCCTGAGCGGCGGGATCGACTCGGCGACGGCTCTCGCCATCGCGGTGGACGACGGTTTCGACGCTTACGCGCTGAGCTTCGACTACGGACAGCGCCACCGCCACGAGCTCGACGCTGCCCATCGCATCGCTGCCGCGCTCGGCGCCGTCGAGCACCGCACGGCGCGGATCGACCTGCGAGCGTTCGGAGGCTCCGCCCTGACCGACGACATCGCCGTGCCCAAGGGCAGAGATGCTGGCGACATCGGCGAGGGAATCCCCATCACCTACGTGCCTGCGCGGAACACGATCTTCCTCGCGTTCGCGCTCGCCTACGCCGAGGTGCGGGGCGCGAGCGACCTGTTCATCGGCGTCAACGCGCTCGACTACTCAGGCTACCCCGACTGCCGCCCGGAGTTCATCGAGGCGTTCGAGCGCATGGCGAACCTGGCGACGAAGGCGGGCGTCGAGGGAACGACGCGAATCCGGGTCCGCACGCCCCTCATCGCGCTGACGAAAGCCGAGATCATCCGCCGGGGAGCCGCCCTGGGCGTGGACTACGCGCTGACCCACTCGTGCTACGACCCGTCCGACGACGGAGCCGCTTGCGGCGCGTGCGACTCCTGCCTGCTGCGTGCCAAGGGGTTCCGCGAGGCGGGCATCCCCGACCCGACACACTACGCCACCGTATCCGCACGCTGACCATCGAACGGAAGGCGCATGGATTTCACCGTCACGACAGGCGCGACGCAGCCGGAACCGCCGAAGGTTCCGTGTGCGCTGGTCATCTTCGGCGTCGCGGGGGATCTCTCGCGCCGGAAGCTGCTTCCGTCGCTGTTCCAGCTTTGGCGGCAGGGGCACCTCCATCCGGCAACGTCCATCGTCGGCGTCGCTAGGCGTGAATGGGGTGACGACGCGTTCCGCGATGAAGTGCGCGAATGCCTGTCCGAGTTTGCCGCAGGCTTCGAGGTCGGTTCCGATGAATGGGCGTCCTTCGCCGCGCGGCTCTTCTTCGTCGCCCTCGACCTGGAAGACGCCCAGGGGTTCCACCGCTTGGCGAGCCGGCTTGCGGCGCTGAGTACTGACGGGCAGCGGTATGTCTTCTATCTCTCGACGCCGCCGGATGCCATCGCGACCGTCGTCGATCACATAGAATCGGCGGGGCTGGCATCGTCGCCGGAGCCGGGGTGGCATCGGATCGTCGTCGAGAAGCCCTTCGGGCACGACTTGGCGAGCTCCCAGGCGCTGAACGCGCGGCTCCTACGTGCCTTCCGCGAGGAACGGGTCTATCGGATCGATCATTACCTTGGCAAAGAGAGCGTCCAGAATCTGCTCGTCTTCCGATTCGGGAACACGATCTACGAGTCCATCTGGAACCGGCGGTACGTCGATCACGTCCAGATCACCGTCGCGGAGACGCTGGGCGTCGAGACTCGGGGCCCGTTCTACGAATCGACCGGCGCTCTGCGCGACATTGTCCAGAACCACGTCATCCAGTTGATGGCGACAGTGGCGATGGAGCCGCCCTCGTCGCTCGACGCGCGCCATGTGCGGCTGGAGAAGGTCAAAGTCGCCGAGGCGCTGCGTCCCATCGCGGCAGAGGACATCCTGCGGGGCCAGTACATCGCTGGCGAGCATGGCGAGGCGCCCGTGCCGGGATACCGCGAGGAGAGCCGCGTCGCGCCGACCTCAACGACGGAGACATACGTCGCCGGCAAACTCTTCATCGACACGTGGCGATGGAGTGGCGTGCCGTTCTACTTTCGAACCGGCAAGCGGCTGCCCAAGCGCGTCACCGAAGTCGCCATCCACTTCAAGGAGCCGCCTCTCGCCCTGTTCCGCGACTGCCAGGGAACGCCCTGCCGGAACGTCCTGGCGATCCGCATCCAGCCCAACGAGGGCATCGCCCTGTCGTTCGCCGCCAAGACGCCCGGCGTGTCGATGGACATCGCGACGGTCGAGATGGATTTCCGCTATGACCGCGCGTTCCGTCAGCCGTTGTCGGATGCCTACGAGACGCTGCTCCTCGACGTCATCCAGGGCGACTCGATGCTTTTCGCCCCGGCGGAGATGCACGACGCCGCGTGGCGTGTTCTGACACCCGTCCTGACGGCGTGGGCGGCGTCGTCAGCCGGACTGGCGTTCTACCGGGCTGGTACGTGGGGACCCGCCGAGGCGGACGAGCTCCTGATCCGCGACGGCAGGGAGTGGCACTCCCTCTGACGCGCGTCGCGATTGCCGATCGCCGCGTCGACGGGTACGATGTCATACAGTAAGTCATCGTTCGCTGCCGCAGGAGATCGCCATGTCGGAAGGAACGGTGCGCACGACCGTCGTACTGCCCGTTGAGACGTTGGAGCGGCTGAAGCGGTTGGTGTCGCCGCGTAAGCGCAGCGCGTTCATCGCCGATGCGGTTCAGGAGAGGCTCGCCGTGCTCGATTTCCACGAAGCGTTGGACGAGTGCGCGGGCGCGTGGACGGACGAAAACCATCCCGACCTGAACACGGCTGAGGATATGGAGCGCTACCTCCGAGAGCTTCGCGACGCCCAAGGCTGGCACGGGATTCGGGAGAAGTGACCCATACGAGGACGCACTATCTCTTCGATTCGGACGTTCTGATTTGGGCGCTTCGGAACCATGCACCGACTGTCGAGCTCTTGCGCTCCCTTGTCACCGATGCGAGGCCCGTCTGTTCTGCCTTTACGGTCTTCGAGGTGTGGGCTGGCGCGAGAGCGGGCGAGGAACCCAAGACTCGTCGCTTCTTCGAGCCGTTCCGCGTGCTGCCGGTCAGCCGTCCAGTCGCTGAGGTAGCCGCTCTTTATTGGCAGACATTCCACCGACAAGGTCAAACGCCTGGCAAGGTCGACATGCTGCTGGCGGCAACGGCACGCATCCACGGGCTAACGCTCATCACCTACAACCGCCGCCACTTCCCGATGAACGACATCGCGATCTTCGAGGACATGCCCGCCATCTGACCCACCGGCACGTCGCCCCAGCCTTCCGGCTCCTGACCGACTCCGATAGAATGGCATCCGCCGACCCGCCGGGGAGACCACGCCACCGACGACGCAGGGTCCATGAAAGCACGACAACGCTCCAGCGTCTCCATCAGGACGATTCT
Source organism: Candidatus Poribacteria bacterium (assembly GCA_016866785.1). Classification (NCBI taxonomy): domain Bacteria; phylum Candidatus Poribacteria; species Candidatus Poribacteria bacterium. The sequence goes on along the minus strand of VGLH01000011.1, from coordinate 8,194 downwards.
CATCGGCGTCTTGCTGATCCCGCCCAACGCCTTCTGGCTCATGCAGATGGAGCTGATCTATGGCGGGACCTTCCCGTCGACGATCCCGCTCCTATCCACGGTCGTCTTCAGCGTCCTGACGCTCGTCGGACTGGGCGCATGCCTGCGCTGGGTCGCGCCCACAGCGTCGCTCCAACAGGGCGAGCTCCTGACGATCTACTCGATGCTCGCCGTCGCCACGGCGCTGCTGGGAACCGACGTTCTTCAGACCCTCGTCCACATCATCGCGACGCCGTTCTGGTACGCGACACCTGAAAACGAGTGGGCGGAGCTCTTCGGCTCGGAGATGCCCGCGTGGCTCACCGTGCGCGATATGGGCATCCTGAGCGGGTTCTTCATGGGCGAGTCGTCGCTCTACCTGAAGGCGCACCTGCTGGCGTGGCTGGGACCTGCGCTCTACTGGCTTGGGTTCGTACTCGTCTTCGTGTTCGTGATGGTCTGCCTGAACGTCATCGTCCGGAAGCGATGGACGGATCACGAACGCCTCGCCTACCCGATCGTCGAGCTCCCGTACGAGATGACCCGCGATCTGACCGGTACGAGCGTCCTGCGGAACCGGCTTCTCTGGGCGGGATTCGCGCTCGCGGGCGGCATCGACTTGTGGAACGGTGTCAACTACCTTTATCCGGCAGTGCCGTTCATCCCGGTCAAGGCGACCAACATCGGCGGCATCTTCACGGAGCGTCCGTTCAACGCGATTGGCTGGATGCCCATCACGTTCTACCCCTTCGCGTTCGGCATGGGGTTCATCATGCCGCTGGCGCTCTGCTTCTCGTGCTGGTTCTTCTACCTGTTCTGGCGGATCGAGCGCGTGTTCGGGACGGCGGTCGGATGGTCCACGGTTCCCGGGTTCCCGTTCCAGGCGGAACAGATATCGGGCGTGTGGCTGGCGCTGCTGGGCTTCGCGTTGTGGGAGGGAAGGCGCTACTTCGCGGACGTCACACGTCGCGCCCTGAACCGTCCGTCGGAGCTGGACGATTCGCAGGAACCGATGCGCTATCGCGCCGCCGCGTGGGGAGTGGTCGTCGGCACGGCGCTCATCGTCATCTTCTGCCACCGCGCCGGGATGTCCGTCTGGGTCGCGTTCAGCTACTTCTTTATCTACTTCGCCATGTCGTTGACGATCTCGCGCATCCGGGCGGAGCTGGGTCCCCCCGTGCAGAACCTGCGCGACGCCGGTCCCGACTCGATCCTGACGAACCTGCTGGGATCGCGGGCGTTCACCAAACGCGACCTGTCGGTCATGTCGATGTTCTTCTGGATCAACGGCGAGGCGTACCGCAGCCATCCGATGCCGCACCAACTTGAGGGGTTCCGGCTGGCGGAACGCGCTGGCATGAGCAGTCGGCGGCTCATCGTGGCGATGATGGTCGCGTCGGGGATCGCCGTGTTCGCGGCGTTCTGGGGCGTGCTTCACTACGGCTACAAGCTGGGATCGGCGGTCAGTTTCTGGGGCCCGGCGGCGACCTACTTCCCGCTGGCTCCGTACCGCCGATTGGCGGGCTGGCTCGTGAACCCGACCGAGCCGCACGGCTTGGCGGTCGCCATCACGGGCGGATCGCTCGCCGCGACGCTGGGAATGCTCATCCTGCGGACGCGCGTCCTGTGGTGGTCCCTCCACCCGATCGGGCTCGCCATCTCGCACGCGTGGGGGATGAACTGGTACTGGTTCCCGCTGCTCATCAGTTGGGCGATTAAGCGAACGCTGCTGAACCACGGCGGCGTGCGCGCGTATCGGAAGGCGCTGCCGTTCTTCTTCGGGCTGATCCTCGGCGAGTTCATCGTCGGGAACCTTTGGAGCCTGCTCGGGATCGCGCTGGGACGCCGCCTCTACGCGTTCTGGGTGTAGCCGCGCGCGGTCGTACGCCGTGACGCAGACCCCTCACCCCAGCCCCCACCCACGATGGGGAGAGGGAGCTACGGATCCCTTCTCCCCTTGTGGGAAAAGGTCAGGATGAGGGGTGGAACCGCAGACCGACAACCGCTTGGAGGACGAACAATGCTCACGTCGCTGCTCGTTGCCGCCGCGCTGCCAGCCGCCGCGCCGATCTCGCTGCACCCGGACAACCCGCGCTACTTCCTCTTTCGGGGCGCTCCGACGGTTCTCATCACGTCGGCGGAGCACTACGGAGCCGTCCTGAACCTCGACTTCCAGGCGGAACCCTATCTGGATGAGCTCGCCGCCGACGGGTTCAACCTGACCCGCGTCTTCGGCGGCTCCTACGTCGAGCACTACGGCGCGTTCAACATCACCCAGAACACGCTCGCTCCGGCTCCGGGACGGTTCATCTGCCCCTGGGCGCGGAGCGATCAACCCGGATATGCCGCCGAAGGGAACCGGTTCGACCTCACCAAGTGGGACGAGGACTACTTCGCGCGTCTGCGCCGGTTCTGCGAGTTGGCGAGCGAGCGAGGCATCGTCGTCGAGGTCGTGCTCTTCTGCCCCTTCTACGGCGACGAGCAATGGAACCTGAGCCCGATGAAGGCGTCCAACAACGTCAACGGCATCGGCGACATGGGGCGCGAGGAGCCCTACACGATGAAGGACGCGGCGCTCCTCGCCGTCCAGGACGCGATGACCGTGCGCGTCGTCCAGTCGCTCCGCGACTTCGACAACGTCTACTTCGAGATCTGCAACGAGCCGTACTTCGGCGGCGTCACACTCGAATGGCAGGCGCACATTGCGTCCGTCATCGACGGGGCGGAGCGCGGCATGGCGGCGAAGCACCTGATCGCCCAGAACATCGCCAACGGCTCCGCGAAGGTGGATAACCCCGATCCGCTGGTTTCGCTCCTCAACTTCCACTACGCCAGCCCTCCGACCGCCGTCGCGGAGAACGCGCACCTCGGGCGCGCCATCGGGTTCGATGAAACGGGCTTCCGGGGAACCGCCGACCTACCCTACCGCAAGGATGGATGGCACTTCATCCTCGCTGGCGGGGGGTTGTACAACCATCTCGACTACTCGTTCACCGCGCAGCATCCCGACGGCACGTACCAGTTCCCGGAGAAGCAACCTGGCGGCGGCGGGAAGACGCTCCGAGCGGCTCTGCGCGTCCTGCGCGACTTCGTCAACGGGTTCGACTTCGTGCGGATGGAGCCGTCGAACGAGATCGTTGGCGGCGTCCCCGAAGGCGTCGTCGTGCGCGTCTTGGCGCAGCAGGGAGCCGCCTACGCCGTCTACGTCGATGGGAAGGCTCCGGGCGGGTTCACGCTCGACCTTCCGAAGGGAACCTATCGCGTCGAGTGGGTCGATGTGATGACCGGCTCCGTCGCTGCCTCGCATCGGGTGGAACACGGCGGCGGGGCATGCCGCGTCAAGCCGCCGGCTTATTCGGACGATATCGCGCTCCGCGTCGTTCGCGATTGACCAGAGGGGCTCCGATCTGCGCCGGCATGGCGACAGGGCGAGGGCGCGGCACGGGTCTGTGGCAGTACGGTCGCAGCCTTGACCCTTCGACCGACGGAGTGGTACCGTTCCGTCACACGACCAGCCTGCAAGGAGACCCCCGACCTTGATGAAGCGGCGGCTCTACACGCCCGGTCCCACGCCGATACCGCCCGAAGCGGTGCTCGCCATGGCGCAGCCCATCGAGTATCACCGCTCGCAGGAGTTCCGCGCTTTGGTGCGGCGCGTGCGCGAGAACCTGCGCTACGTCTGGTGCACGGAATCCGAAGTCGCCATTCTCGCGGCGTCTGGGACGGGCGCGATGGAGTTCGCCATCGTCAACCTATTCTCGCCGGGCGATACGGTCGCGGGCATCCGGGGTGGGAAGTTCGGGGAACGCTGGGGCGACATCGCGACGGCGTACGGCTTGGCGTACGTGCCCATCGACGTCGAGTGGGGAACCAGCCCGGACGCTGAGGAGGTCGCATCGGTGCTGGACGCTCATCCGGGCGCCAAAGCCCTGCTAACGACGCTCTGCGAGACCTCGACCGGTGCACTCCAGGACATCTGCGCATACAGCGACGTGACTCAAGAGCGCGGGACGCTCCTCGTCGTGGATGCCGTCAGCGCTTTGGGCGCGGACGAGATCCGCATGGACGCTTGGGGAGTCGATGCCCTCGTGTCGTGTTCCCAGAAGGGCTTGATGACACCGCCGGGACTCGCCTTCTGCGCGCTGAGCGAACGAGCGCGGCAGGCGAGCGAACGCTCGACGCTGCCCAAGCACTATTTCTCCTACGCCAAGGCGCTGAAGAACCAAGCCAAGGACGAAACGCCCTTTACGCCGGCGATCTCGCTCCTCTATGGTCTCGACGCGGCGCTGACCGCCATGCGCGAAGAAGGCATCGAGAACGTCTGGGCGCGGCATGCACGACTTGCCCACGCGACGCGCGCCGGAGCGAAGGCGCTCGGACTGCCGCTCTTCGCGGCGCATCCGGCGAACGCGCTGACATCCATCCGATTGCCCGACGACTGCGATGGCGCGGCTCTAGTGCGGCACATCCGCAACGCGCATGGAGCCATCTTCGCGGGCGGGCAGGAGCATCTCGCAGGCAGGATCGTGCGGATCGCGCATCTGGGCTGGATGGACAACTACGATGTGCTGACCGCTCTGGGCGCTCTCGAGTGCGGGATGCGCGACGTCGGGATGGATATCCGCCTGGGCGCAGGAGTGGCCGCAGTCCTCGAGGCGCTCAGCCAGCCTCCCGTCTAGCGGCGACGGAGCCCCGCGATGGCGCAATGGGCGCTCGGAATCGCGATTGCCGCGTTCGTTCTCGCCGCCGCGCGGTGGATCGCTGATCTCATCGCTGGCACGGTTCCCTTCCGACCACGCCGCGAACGCCATGAGGGCGTCCACCTCCGCGTCGAGCTCCTCGCCAGCGGGACCAACTGCTTCATCATCCGGGGCGGTTCGACCCTCCTGTTCGTCTCGCTGCGTGTCTACAACGAGAGCCCGCAGCGCCCGGCGACGCTGTCGCGGATCGACATGCGACTCCGCCACGGGCGGCGGTGGATGGTCGCTTCGCCCTATCCGGCAGCGGAAGCCGACATCTTCGCCAGCCTCGTCCGCAACGGGCTCCCGGCGGACGTGCCGCCGTCGTCCCACCTCGACTTCTACGAGGTGTATCAAGTTCCCGATCTGATGCCGCAGACATCCATCCCCATCCGCGTCACGGCTTCCGACTACACCGGCTCGCGCGGCGTGACCTTCGACCGCCTCTCGTTGCGGCTGGACACGCGCCCACCCCTCGACATCCTGTTCCAGACGCTCGATATTTAGCTGCTGCCGGGTCGCACAGGAGCCCGTCGTCGTAAGTGTGGTAGGATGCCGCCGGACGTCAGCGGTGGGTGACGGAGAACGCCTCGATCCCCAAGGAGCTACCCATGACCCCACGCGAAGCCGTCCTGGCTCAGATCGCGCATCAGGAGACGCGACCAGTTCCCTACACGTTCGGATGCGAAGACCCGGAGCTCACGGAGCGGCTCGTCGCGCACTACGGAGCCGAACGCTGGCGGAGCCTCTTCACGCCCTACATCGTCCACGTCGGCGGGATCGACGCAGCGCTTCACCAGCCGAACACGGTCCCGTTCGCGCGCGACGGCTTCGGTTCCCTCTGGCGCATGGATCGGCGGCCGTGGCACTTGCAGGAACCGGCTCTCAAGGAGCCGAGCTTCGAGGGCTACGACTTCCCAACGGCCGACCGATTCGTGAACCCCGGCTTGAGAGACGGAGCCGCCAAGGCGATGGCGGCGCATCCCGACTCGTTCAGCATCATTGGCTTGGGCTGGGGCTTGTTCGAGCTGACGTGGCGCATACGCGGCTTCGAGAACGCGCTCATCGACGCCGCGACGGAACCGGACTTCTACGCGGAGCTCCTCGACCGGCTCACCGACCTGCGGCTCTCGATGGTCGCCCAGTGCGCCGATGTTCCCGCCGACGCGATCTTCTTCGGCGACGACTGGGGCGATCAGCGGGGCGTCATCCTCGGACCCGACCGCTGGCGGCGGTTCCTCAAACCCCGCTGGGCGAAGGTGATCGACGCCGTCCACGCCCAGGGCAAGATCGCCATGTGCCACTCCTGCGGCAGCATCGTGGACATCCTGCCCGACGTCATTGAGATCGGTCTCGACGTGTTCGAAAGCGTTCAGCCGGAAGCCGAAGGGATGAACCCCTACGAGCTGAAGCGCCAGTACGGCAAGCACATCACCTTCTGGGGATGCCTCGGCAGCCAGAGCACCATCCAGTTCGGGACGCCGCAGGAGATCCACGACGAGGTGCGTCGGCTCGTGCGGGAAGTCGGCGCGGGAGGCGGGTTCATTCTCGCCGCTGCGAAGGCGCTCCAGCCGGGGACGTCGTTCGAGAACGCCGTCGCCGTGGTGGAGGCGTTCACCAACCAAGGGGCATAGGGTCTGCCAACCGGATTCACAGGAAGACCAATCCCACCGTAACCCTCCCCGCTGCCGCGAGGGGAGGGTGTTTCCATTCCCTCTCCGCTTTTGGGAGAAGGCAGGATAAGGGGGTAGAACTAGGACCGATGATGGCAGACACTAGAGACACTAGGATGTGTCTGACAGATCGGATTGCTCCATGGTGGCCAGTCAGCGCCGTTTCCGCTGGCAAACAGCGATCAACCAGCTGAGCACAGAAACTCGCTGGGCGATGCCGCTCTGGAACACGGCAGGCGAAGCTAAGTGTCTATCTCAATCGACGAATGCAGTTATCCGATAGTCTCCTGTGAGTTCGTCGATTCAGAAGTCTATCGCGTGCAAACGACCGACGATGCCAAGCCGGAACCCAAGCCCGAATCGACGATCTGGGCGGTTCCCGACGACGTGTGGGAGATCATCGAGGAGATTCTGAGCCGCGAGTATCCTCGACATCGGCAAGACCGCAAGCGTGTGCCGCTTCGCCCGGTGTTGGACGGGGTTGTCTACAAGCTGCGCACCGGCTGTCAGTGGAATCGGATCCCCAAGGAATACGGCGACGACAGCACGATCCATCGCCATTTCCAGGCGTGGTGCGAGATGGGTATCTTCGATGCCATCTGGCGTCAGCTGCTTCTCCGGTGCGAGGGGTTGGGCGGCATTGACTGGACATGGCAGTCCGCCGATGGGTCGATGGGCAAAGCGATGGGCAAGTCGACCATCTCCGCCGACGCGGTCGGACCCAACCCAACGGATCGCGGAAAAAAGGGGTGAAACGAAGCGTCGCCGTGGAGAGCAACGGTGGCCCGTTGGGTGTGATGATCGCCGGAGCCAACGTCCACGACACCCAGCTGCTCGCGGCAACGTTGGACGCCCTCGTTCTCGCGCCGCCATTTCCGACGGAGGAACAGCCGTTGCACCTGTGTTTGGACAAGGCATACGACAACCCCACGGGAACGCGGGCGCTCGCCGACTTTGGATACGTCGGGCATGTTCGTCGGATCGGCGAGGAGAAGCTCGACGATCACGGGGAGAAGACCCATCCGGCGCGGCGCTGGGTGGTGGAGCGCACGATGGCGTGGTTGGCCAAGTACCGCTCGATTCTGGTGCGCTATGAGGTCAAACCGGAGAACTACCGCGGACTGATGAAGCTCGCCTGCATCCTCATCTGGACGCGCATCTGGCATCGGCTCAAAGCCGAAAACCCCGATTGAGATAGGCTCTTAGCAGCGATGTCGTTTCGGCTCTTCGTCTTCTCATTGACGCCGCCGTGGTATGTCGTGCTGGCGACGCAGGCGCTCCACGCCCTGACGTTCGGCGGAACCCACGTCGCGTCGATGCGGATCATCCACCGGATCACGCCGGAAGCCTTCCGGGCGAGCGGGCAGACGTTCCTGACGGCGTTGGTCGGGCTGGGGGGCGTGCTGGGCGGGGTCTGGGCAGAGACGTATGGTCTGCCGGGGCTGTTCCGCATGCTGGCGATCGTCGGGGCGGCAGCAACGCTGCTGGTGTTCCTCGGCTTCGCGAAGTGGCGTGAGGACGTGGGTGCGTAGACAGCCTCGCGCTGAGGGAGCGACGACCACGCTCAGCCACGACCTCGGACGACCTGGGCTCTTCGCATCGCTCCCCATAGGGCCCAAACACGTTCACGGAGAGATACAAGGACCCGACGGGTCCGCATGCCCGCCGCCATGCCCCCTGCTCGTTCGATCTCCTAGGGTCGAACGAGCATCCTCGTCATCCCTTCGGGAGCACTTTGATTCTGGCGCAACGATCCGTTTTCGG
>VGLH01000010.1 GCA_016866785.1 Candidatus Poribacteria bacterium | reverse complement strand
CTTCTTCCCCTCGACCTTGAGGGTCCAGTCGCCCCCGCCGGAGAAGATCGCCCCGGGCCGAACACCGGATACCACCGCGCCAAACGCGATGGCGAAGATGAACGCCATCCCGAACATGATCACGGACTTGAACAGCCGTCCGCGCAGTAACTCCATCATGGCAGCGTGCACTCCGTTCTGGACATCGGTTCTTGAACCCGCGCCAATGCTAACGCGGCGGCGATGGGCATTTCAAGCCGCGCGGACTGAGGCGCACACAGAGCAGCGTCAGAGATAGATGCCTTTCTCGCCGATGTAGTCGGCGACCACACGCGGAGTGCGGAACCGAATCGACCTGCCTGCTCCGACGGCGGCTCGGATCGCCGTCGATGACACGCCGACCGGCGTGAACTCGAAGTGGCGCACGCGGCGCATCAGCTCGTCCGGCATGCCCGACAGCGCGTAGCCCGGGCGCGTCACGCAGACGAACTGGCACAGCGAGAGCAGCGTGTCGTAGTCGCGCCAGGTCCGGATTTCGCGGAACTGATCCACTCCGAGGATCCAGTAGAGCTCGGCGCCGGGGTACTCGGCGGCGTAGTGGCGAACCGTGTCGATGGCGTACGAGGGGCCCGCTCGCTCCAGCTCGACGCGGGAGACCCCCATCCCGGCTTCGCCCTCCACGGCGAGCGCCACCATCCGGTAACGGTCCTCCGGCGACGCTCGACGCGGGTCCTCCGACTTGTGCGGCGGCCTTGCGGCTGGGATGAACCACACGTAGTCGAGCCCGAGCCCATCTCTCACCTCGTCCGCGCAGATGAGGTGGCCTATGTGGATCGGATCGAACGTGCCGCCGAACAGACCGATGCGCATCGCACCTCTCTAGCGCAGTCGTAATCCGGCTCGTGGGTTCCTATAGCGGCAGCGACACCTCGCGCCCTTCGCGGGCAGCCTTGTAGATCGCGTTGAAGAGCTCGACCGTACGCCTGCCCTCGGTTCCATCGCAGGCGGGGCGAGTCCCTTCCCGCAGGACTCGGAGACAGTCCTCGGTTGTGTTCGCCGGTCCCGGCTCCAATGCGACGTCGACGCCTTCCTGATTGAACTCCCAAACGTCGGGCCCGGTTCCGACGATGCCTTCGAGTCCATGCACCTGAACCTGAGTCTGCTGGTGCTTGGGGCAAGTCGTCGTCGTCAGGATGGTCCCCAGCGCTCCGCTCTTGAACTTGACGAGCGCGCTGACCAGGTCTTCGGTCTCCACTTCGCGGTGCTCGTCGCCTCCATAGACGCCGAAGTGACCGGTGACCGAATTCACTTCGCCCAGGAACCATTGCAGCAGATCGAGCTGGTGCACGCCCTGGTTGGCGAGCGAGCCGCCGCCGTCGAGCTTCCATGTGCCGTGCCAGCCGTGGTAGTAGCCGGCTCCACGCCACCACTTCAGACGGATCTCGCCGAGGACGACCTTGCCCAACAGCCCGTCATCGATCGCGCGCTTGATCTTGCGGTTGATCGGACGATAGCGCTCCTCGAAGTCCACCATCAGGCCGACCTTCGCATCGGCGCACGCTGCGGTCAGCCGGTCGCACGCTTCGACGGTCACGTCCATCGGCTTGGTCGTGATGACGTGTTTGCCATGCTGGGCTGCCTGGACGCCGAACTGCGCATGGAGGCCGCTCGGGAGCATCACCCACACGACGTCGATGTCGTCTCGCGCGATCATCTCCGCGTAGTCGGTGTGGGTATCGCAGCCGAACTCGCTCTTGGCGCGAGCCAGGCGATCCTCGACGAGATCGCACGCAGCGACGAGCTTCGCGCCATTCGTGCGGTGGATCTGCCCGGCACGGTTCATCCCCATGCCGAGTCCAACGACGCCGAATCGAACGTCCATCGGGTTCCTCCGGGTTGAGTGTGGATCGTGCCGCCCATGGCGGACCACGAGAGCGTTCCGCTCGCCCATTGTATCAGTGCTTGAGCGTTCTCACACAGCGGACGTGGGCGTGAGGGCTAGTATACGCCCGCAAGTCGGTCGAGGTCGCGGTACTGAATCGCTTCGGCGATGTGCTGAGCCTCGATGCGCTCCGACTCCGACAGGTCCGCGATGGAGCGAGCGACTTTCAGCACTCGGTCATGGGCACGCGCGCTCAGATGCAGGCGGCTCAACGCTGCCGCTAGCAGCGCTTCGGCGTCTGCGCCGAGCCGGCAGAACTCCCGCACCATGTGCGGAGCCATCGTGGCGTTCGAGTAGACGCCGGTTCCGTCGAACCGCCTCGACTGAACTTCGCGGGAGCGCTGAACGCGAGCCCGAACCGTCTCGGACGGCTCGCCCTTCGCCTCGGAACGCAGATCGGACAGAGGAACGGCGGGCACTTCGACATGCAGGTCGATCCGGTCGAGCAGCGGGCCCGAGATGCGAGCTCGGTACTTGCGGACCTGCTCGCTCGAGCAGCGGCACGGCTTCACCGGGTCGCCCAGATAGCCGCAAGGACACGGGTTCATCGCGGCGACGAACATGGTGCGCGCAGGGAACGTCAGCGAGCCCCAAGCGCGTGCGATGGTCGCCAAGCCGTTCTCCAACGGCTGGCGAAGGGCTTCGAGGGTGTCGCGGCGGAACTCGGGCAGCTCGTCCAAGAACAGCACGCCGTTGTGCGCGAGGCTCACTTCGCCCGGACCAGGCGTTTTGCCGCCCCCGACCAGCCCGGCTGTCGAAACGGTGTGGTGCGGGGCGCGGAACGGGCGCGTCGTGATCAGTGGCGAATCGGCTTCCAGCACGCCCGCCACGGAGTGAATCTTCGTCGTCTCCAGCGACTCGTCGAGAACCATGTCCGGCAGAACGGACGCCAGACGCTGCGCGAGCATCGTCTTGCCCGATCCCGGCGGACCGAACATCAGCATGTTGTGCCCGCCCGCAGCGGCGATCTCAAGAGCCCGCTTCGCGTGATCCTGACCCTTGACGTCGGCAAGGTCGGGAGTGGCTCCGACCCGACGCGCCGAGAGCTCTCGCAGATCGACCCGCAGCGGCGGCGACAGATTGCGGCTCCCGACCAGACGGACCGCATCCGACAGCGTGGCGACGCCGTATACGTCGATGCCCTCGGCGACGGCTGCTTCTTTCGCGTTCGCGTTCGGAACCACGAGCGCCTTGCAGCCGTAGCTGCGCGCGTCCGCAGCGATGGCGACCGCCCCTTGCACGGCGCGCATCGATCCGTCGAGGGAGAGCTCACCAAGGAACGCCGTCGATGGGTCGATGGCGAATACGGTCTGCTCCGACGCGACCAGGATGGCGACAGCCATCGCCAGGTCGAACGAGGACCCCTCCTTGCGCACGTCGGCAGGACCGAGGTTGACCGTGATGCGCCGAGCCGGGAGCACGAAGCCCGAGTTGCGGATCGCAGCCGAAACGCGGTCTCGCGCCTCTCGGACCGCGCTGTCCGGCAAGCCCACGATGTTCAGAGCCGGCAGCCCGCCCGCGATATCCGTCTCGACGCGCACCGGGTACGCATCGACCCCGATGACGGCGCTGCTCATCACAACCGCGAACATTCCTGCCTCGGTTCGGCTTGCCGCCTCAGGCGGAGGGTCCAAACAGCTTGTAGACCACGAGCGTCGTGTCGCCCGTGTTGCGGATCACGTGCGGAACCGTCGCTGCGCGATAGCCGACGAAAAACTCGTCGCAGCCGTGGTTGGCTCCCACGATGTCATTCCCGGCGGCTTCGCCGCTGCCGCGCCAGATGAACAGGACGTACGCCGCGTCCTCGCGCGATTCCATCGAGCGCCCGGGTTCCACGCGAACCTCTTTGCCGCTGAACTTCGGCGTCCGCGACGGATGGAACACCCAAGACTCGCGACGACCGTCTTCGTCCACCAGATGGACCGGCTTCGTGTGGTGACGCGAATAGAACTCGGGAGCCCGCGACGACGCCCAGTCGATGAGTCGCACGACCGACGCAACATCCGGCAAGCCCCGCAGCATCAGCGAGCGGTCGAGCTTCCCGCTGCACGTCACGGCTTGCAGGAAGTTGTAGACGTCCGACTCCTCCTGGAGTTCGAGCGTCAGCGCGGTTCCCGGAGCATGGGGGATGCCGGGCGGGACATGGAACCCTTGACCGACGTTCAGCCGGTAGGCGGGCGACAGGTCGAGAACCGAGTCGTCGTCCCATCGTTCCAGAATGGGCAGCAGGTCGGATGCTTCCACGTCCGGATGCACGCCCAGATGCGAGAAGGGCACGGGCCCAGGATTCTCAGTTTCCACGAAGTAATAGGCTTCCTCCTTGCCGCGACAACTCCACCACTTCCTGGCGTCGGTCTCGCGCGCGTGGATATGCCACGGGATCGGCGTGCCGATGTCCAGAACCTTCGACAGCAGTCCGAAGCGCGAACCCGTGCGGGCTGCGTGCTTGGGTCCGAGCAGGCGCTCGCCGGCGAGCTGAAGCGCGTCAGCCAAGCGCGCCGGCGAGCCGTCCGCCAGCGTGAACGTGCTCATCCCCTCGCCTTCGACGAACTCCGCGTTGTCCGCCTGCACCGACGAGCCGATCCAGCGCTCGCAGTAGGACCCTCGCGAGCCGGCATCGGAGTCTGAGAGTCCCAGCCGTCCGAGTCCAGGGTAGAAGGTCCGCGCGACAAACGAGGGTTTCAGCGGGATGACGTCCGCACACGCGTCGAGCGTTCGGTCGAGAGCGGTTCGGTCCATTCTGGTCCCTGCCTTCCGAATCGACTCTAGCACGCCGCCGAGCCTCGATCAAACCGTGCCCGTGACCTTCGAAGCGGCGTTCCGGTTTTGCCCTCGACGAGCCTGCGGGGTATCTTCTGAGTGGCTGGCGATTCGAGGCGACCGAGACTCCTGAGGGACATAGCATGGTAAAGACGAGCACTCGTCGGGACTTCCTGCGCGCGTCGGTGACCGGTATGGGAGGGCTCTGGATGTTGAGCCACTCGCCGTTGAGCGTCGCGCTCGACGTAGACGCCGCGTCACGAGTGCCGCTGGAGCTGCCGGCTCTGCCCTATGGCTACGACGCGTTGGAGCCGTACATCGACGCCGAGACGATGCGGATCCACCACGACCTGCACCATGCCGGGTACGTGAAAGGGCTGCGCGCGGCTCTCGACGGTCTCGCAGAGACGCGCGCGGCGGGAAACTACACGGCTGTGCAGTCGTTGTCGCGGGCGCTCGCGTTCCACGGCGGAGGTCACTACAACCACTCCGTCTTCTGGCAGAACATGGCTCCTCCTGCTGGGCGTCAGCCAGCGCCTTCCGCCGCACTCCGTGAAGCGATCGCGCGCGACTTCTCGTCGATCGAGGTGTTTCAAGCCCATTTCGGGGCGGCGGCAAAGGCGGTCGAGGGCAGCGGGTGGGCGGTGCTTGGATGGCATGGCGGTCTGTCGCGCCTTGTGGTCCTGTCGCTGATGAACCAGCAGGACCTGGGCATTCTGGGAACCGAGCCGCTTCTAATGCTCGACGTCTGGGAACACGCCTACTATCTGAAGTATCAGAACCGCCGCGCGGCGTACGTGGACGCCTGGTGGAACGTGGTCAACTGGGCGGATGTGGATCGTCGGTTCGAGGCTGCCCGGTCGCCGCAGGAGTAGTTCCATCGGCGCTCGTCGAGTTGCGCGACAGTTGATGACATGGTAGGATCGTTGCCTGCACTTGCTCCCGATGCGATGGTCGCGTTCGGGTCCGCGTTCCGATGCGGAGGAGAGCTACCGGTGGCACGACGCGTGACGCTGTCAATCGCCCGCATGGCTCTGAGCTTGGCTCTCGCGGCGGCCGCCTCGTCCGTGCATGCCGCTGATATCCACGGAAGCGCGGGCACACGCGCATTCCCGACCCTGAAGATCGGCGTGGGCGCAGAAGCGATTGGGATGGGGGAGACGGGCGTCGCCCTCGCCAAGGACGCCTACGCACCGGCGTGGAACCCAGCCGGTCTCGTCAAGGTGCGCCGATCCCAAGTTGCGCTGACGAACAACGAGTGGGTTCTGGACCTGCGGCAGCACTACGCAGCCTACGCGGCGCCCCTTGGCGAGAAGGCGGGCGGCGCCATCAGCGCGAGCTTCTTCAACTACGGCGAGATTCAGGGCAGGGACGACTCCGGCGCAGCCACGACGACTTTCCGACCCTATGACGTGACAATCGGCGTTGGCGCAGGACTTCAGGTTGCCGAGGGCGTATCGGTCGGCGCCAATGCGAAGTACCTGCGGCAGCAGATCGACGATGCAAGCGCGCAGGGCGGAGCCGTGGACCTAGGTGTCTCGTACGACGTGCCAGAAACCTCACTGTCGCTGGGAGCCGCCATCCAGCACATCGGGACCTCGCTGGCGTTCGATGCCGAGAGCTTTTCGCTGCCGACGACCGTGCGGACGGGACTAGGGTACCGGGTTGCCGACGACCAGGCGACCATCGCGGTCGATGTCAGCAAGCCTGCGGACAACGACGCTCGGATCGGGATCGGAATCGCCTACGATATCGTCAACGCTCTCACCGTTCGCGGCGGCTACAGGTACGAGATCGGCGGCAACGAGCTCGGCAGTTCGACCGGGCTGACCGGCGGCTTCGGCGTCCGGTACGCCGGATTCGTTCTCGACTATGCTTTCGTGTCCTATGGCGACCTGGGTCCCACCAACCGCGTGTCGCTGATCGCCGAGTTCTAGCGATGCGGCTGCTCGTCGTATCGCTCAGTCTGCCGTTTCCGCCGACGGACGGCGGCAAGATCCGCGTTCTGAACCTGCTTCGCCAGGCAGCCGGCTCGTTCGACATCACCCTGGTCGCCCTCGAGACCGAAGTCACCGACCGGGAAGCCGTAGCCGACCTGTCGTCGGACAGTCTGCGCGTCGTGCTCGTTCCCCAGAACCCGGTGCGCGTCCCGTCGTTGACGGCTCGGTCCGTCCTCCGGGCGATGACCGCCCGAACTCCACTCACCGCCGCGAAGTACGACCTGCCGGAGCTGCGGGCAGCCGTGGTGTCCGAGCTCGCTGGCAGCACGTACGACGTCGTCCACTTGGAGATGATCCATTGCGCACACCTGCTGCCGCTCGTCCGCCAGATGAGCCGGGCGGCAGTCGTGCTCTCGACGCAGAATGTCGACTCCGACGTATGGCGTCGGGCGGCTGACCATCAACCGACGGCGTGGCGACGATGGGCGTTCCGCTGGCAGGCGAACGTCTTCCGGGCGGCGGAGGAGCGCATCGGTTCCGCCGTGAATGGAATCTCCGTGGCGTCGAGTCGCGACGCGGAACTGTTCGGGAAACTGGTCGCCTCGACCCCCATCGAGACCATCGACAACGGTGTCGACCTGGACGGCTATACCCCGGACTCATCACAAGAGGAGGCCGCGACCTGCATCTACACCGGCAGCTACGACTGGCTTCCCAACGCCGACGCAGTCGCCTACTTCTGCCAAGCGGTCTGGAGCCGGATACGAACCGGTCTGCCGGAGTCAAGATTCCTCGCCGTCGGAAAGGAGCCGACCGACGCGATGCGCGCGTTCGACGGGATCGATGGAATCGAGATCGTCGGACGCGTCCCAGAGATACATCCGTACCTTCGACGTGGCACGGTCTACGTCGTTCCTCTGCGGATCGGCGGCGGAAGTCGGCTCAAGATCCTCGAGGCGATGGGCATGGGCAAGGCGATTGTTTCCACGTCGATCGGGTGCGAGGGACTTGACGTCGTTCCCGGTAGGGACCTCGTGGTGGCGGATTCTCCCTACGAGTTCGCGGAGCAGGTCATTCGGCTGATCCGCGACCACGACGCCCGGAGAGCCCTGGGAATCGCCGCCAGGGCACGAGTCGAGCAACGGTACGGCTGGGTCGCTATCGGCGCTCGGATGAACGCCTTCTACGAGCGCGTCGCAGGCGCGGCGGCGCTGCACCAGCCCGTACCAGGTTCTCGGTAGCACGCAGCCCTTCCCTCCAGACAACCTATTGACAGCGAGGCGCAGCTGACGGATGATTCCCATTCGTCAAACGGACCGTTTCGGCGCTATCGTCTAGCGGTTCAGGACGGATGGCACCCGCCATCAAACCGGGGTGGCAACCCCCGTAGCGCACAGGTCACAGTCGCTTCTGCGTCTTGCATGTGCGGTACGAGTGGGAGGTTCACCGCATGGCGTCCGTCCTCAGTTTGCTCGACGCATCGTCATTCCTGCACGCCGCCATCCTCCTCGCCATCGGAGTCGTTCTGCTCGAGTACGGCGCGAACTGGCTCGTCGGAGGGGCGTCGTCGCTTGCCCGCCGTCTCGGGATCAGCCCCGTGATCGTCGGTTCCACCATCGTCAGCGCGGGAACTACGCTTCCCGAACTGATGGTCTCGCTCTTCACGATCTTGGGCGGCACGACGACGAACGCCAGCGACATCGCCATCGGCAACGTCGTCGGCAGCAACATCGTCGATATCGGGTTGATCATCGGGCTCGCCGCCCTTATCGCCTCCATGGCAGCCTTGAGTCTCAAAGTCCTCTTGCCGGAGCTCTGGATCATGCTCGGCACGATGGTCCTCCTCGGCGTCCTGACCATCGATGGCAGGTTGAACTTCCCGCTCGATCCGCTGATCCTCTTCCTCGTGTTCCTCGGCTACATCGGCTTCCAAGTCTGGGAGGCGAAGGCTCATCCGGAGCACGTCGAGGAGATGGACGACCCTCATGGACCGCTGCACGTGCCGCTGCTGATCGTCGGCGGGATCGTGTGCCTCGCCTTCGGCGCCCGCAGCCTCGTGAATGGCGCGGTGTTCTGCGCCCAGCAATGGGGGGTCCCGGAGCTCGTCATCGGGTTGACGATTGTCGCGATCGGCACGTCGCTGCCGGAACTGGCAACCAACGTCACCGCCGCGCTCAAGGGCGAGAGCTCACTGGGCGTCGGTGACGTGGTCGGGGCGAACATCCTGAACATAGCGTTCAATCTGGGCATCGTCGGACTGCTCGCGGGGGCTGCGCGGGAGATCACGGTGGCGTCGGAGTTCTTCGCTCGCGACTACTGGTGGATGCTGGGATTCGGCGTCCTTCTGACGGCGTTCCTGTGGGCAGGCAAACGCGTGCCGCGCTGGGGCGGAGCCGTCATGGGGATCCTCTACATCGTCTACGCGATCACACTGTTCGTCTGACCACCTGAAAGCGAACGCGCCCCGTCACCACCTGTTGTGGACGATGGGGCGCGCACCTTTCCCTTGACGCGACGGCAGCGGAAACGCTAGCATCTGTCGCGTGGGGGATTAGCTCAGCTGGGAGAGCGCCTGAATGGCATTCAGGAGGTCATCGGTTCGATCCCGATATCCTCCACCAACCCACGACCGACCCAACCAGGTTCTGCACGCAATCCGCTGCCGATAGTCCCTACCGGTGTGCCCGTCGCCCCTTTCCCGCGTACCTTGCCAGACGCCGCCGTCCGTCCTTGAAAACCGCTCGCCGGATGCTTCGTGGCGAGCGCCTGCCGATTCGTTGCGCGAAGTATTGACTCGTCAGTCAGTTTATGCTATGCTGATTCCTAAGGAAGGGAATCACCCATGGCGGTTCGCGCACAGAAGAAGGAACGCAAACGCCGAGACATCCTCGCAGCGGCGGTGCAGGTCTTCGCGCGCGACGGCTTCCACGCGGCGCGGATCTCGGATATAGCCGATCTGGCAGGCGTGGGACACGGAACCATCTACCTCTACTTCGAGACCAAGGAAGCCCTGCTCCTGACAGTCTTCGACGAGCTCATGTCCGAGGCGATCGCGGACGTGAAGTCGGCAGCAGACTCTGGAACCGATGCGTCCGACCGACTGCGGCGATTCGTCGACGCGCAGGCGACCATGGTCGAGCAGAACCGGGCGCTGACCGCTCTGCTCCTCCTGGAAGCGCCGCACACGAGCCGTTTCCTTCGGAGCGGAGCGCTCGAACGGATCGGGGACTACGTGCGTTTCATCGAGGGAATCGTGCGCGCGGGTGTCGGCGACGGGACGCTCAGATCGGACTTCGACCCTTCGGCGGCGGCAACCGCGATCTACGCCGCCGTGCACGGCACGTTGACGCAGTGGCTGCTGGAGGGAACCTCAGCAACGCCTAGAGACCGACTGCTCAGCGTCATCGATGTCATGATCCACGGAATGGCGCCATCAGCCCAGACGCGTTGACGACCGAGCTGCGGCGCAGACTCGCCGGTTGGTCTGACCAACGCCGCCAACAAGACCGGCAACGGGAAAGGAACGAAACCGTGTCACGGATCCGCAACGTCAGCTTCTCGCCGAATCCGCTCGTCGCAGGCAAGCAGGTACAGGTTACGCTGGAAGTCGACGACCCGGCTGCAATCGCCTCCGCCAAGGTCTACGACCCGCGAGGCTACGAGCTCGCCATGTCTCCGGCAGAGGAGGGCGATACCACCGTGTTCCGGCTGTCCGAGCTGGTACCGTACGACGCGGATGCCGGCACGTACTACGCGACGGTCGTGCTCAAGGACACGCAGGGAACCGTGGAGCGCAAGAGCGTGGAGATCCGCGTCGCCTAGACGCCGACGCCGCACACCTTTGGCAAGCGAAATAGCCCGCGGACATCATGTCCGCGGGCTGTGTTCTTGACTGCTTGGCGTAGCTGGATGCCGGACGTCAGCTAGCCGCGTCGAGTTCAGCCGTCTGCTGAACGCGCTGGCGCAGCTTCCTCATCGCCTGGGCTTCGATCTGGCGCACGCGCTCCTTGGTGACGCCGAAGCGCTGCGCGATGGCGCGGAGCGTCTGCTCCTCGCCGCCGCTTAAACCGAATCGAAGGGCGATGATCTGCCGTTCCCGAGGAGTCAGCGTCTCGAGCAGGCGGTTCACCTCCTCGCGGCGCATCCACTCGTCGAGATGGCGGTGCGTCTCGTTCTGAGCGTCCTCGACCACATCCGAGAGCGTCGTCGTGCTGTCATCGCCGCCCACCGGCGTGCCCAGCGGCACCGGCTCTTCGGGGAGCCGTTCGATCAGGTGGACGTCGGTGCGCGACTTCTCCATGAACTCGGCGAGCTCATCGGTTGTCGGAGGACGTTCGAGGACCTGTTCCAGTTCGTATGCGGCGCGGTTCTGCTGCGACATGTCGGCGATGATGTACGACGGCAGCCGAATGGTGCGCGCCGTCCGGTCGATGTATCGCGAGACTGCCTGACGGATCCAGTGCACCGCGTAGGTGCTGAACTTGAACCCGCGACGCTCGTCGAAGTGCTCGACCGCCTGCATCAGTCCGCCGATGCCCTCTTGCAGCAGATCGACCAGAGGCACATTGGCGCGACGGTACGCGAGCGCGATCTTGAGGACGAGCCGAAGGTTGCAGAGGATCAGCTTCGTCCGCGCCGTCTCGTCGCCTGCCTTGATGCGCTGGCTCAGCTCGATCTCCTCCTGACGAGTGAGAAGACGATGCGACTGAGCCTGCTCCAGCCAGGCATCGAGGGTATCGCGCTTGCTGGCGTCCCGGCTTGAGGTGACGTACTCCCTCACCGGAATGAAAGAAAGTGTCGTGGATCGCATGGCATCCTCCTGCGCCTGAAATGTCAAGAACGGACAAGCGCAAGCAAGACTCATGCCACGCTAGGGTCATCGACGCAGTATTCCCGATACGCATGTAAAACAGGACTTGGCGCGGGATCGCCGCAATGCCGACGATCCGAAGCCCGTCGGTATGGTAGGAGACCAAACGGCGACCCAGCCCGAATCTGCGCAAAGTGCTCAGAAACGGAGCACAGTGATTGCCCAGTATCCCATCAGAACGGCGGAGTCCGTCGCTGCGCGTCGCGGAATGCGGCACGCAGGCGACGGATGCGCCGGACCGTGATCGCCCCGAGCACGAGTGCCACGACAGCCAGCACCGCGCTGTATCCCGATGGCAGCGGCACGTCGGATCGGAAAGACCGCACCACGGGCCATAGGGCTGGGATGCACAAGATCATCACGACGCTCTCGATGAGCTCGGTTCTGCTCATCGCCTCCCATCCCAGGGTGTCACGTGGTACCCATCGTCCAGGAGTCGAGGTACTCCGACTGTTCGTCCGTCAACTGGTCGATCTCGAGGCCCATGCCTGCCAGCTTGAGCCGCGCGATCATCGCGTCGATCTCGGCGGGCACGGAGTGGACCGTCGGCGACAGATCGGTGGCGTGCTGAACCATGTACTCCGCGCACAACGCCTGATTGGCAAAGCTCATATCCATCACGCTCGCCGGATGACCTTCGGCGGCTGCGAGGTTGATGAGTCTGCCCTCGCCAAGGACACACACACGCTGTCCGCCCTGGAGCGTGTACTCGTCGACGAATGGACGCGCCTCGCGCACGCTGACGGACAGCTCCTTGAGCTCCGGCAGGTTGATTTCGACGTTGAAATGCCCAGAGTTCGCGATCGTCGCGCCGTCCTTCATCGCGAGGAAATGCTCGCGCCGCAGGACGTGCAGGTTGCCGGTCAGCGTGACGATCAAGTCCGCTTCGGCGACCGCCTTCGACATCGGCAGAACTCGGAAGCCGTCCATTGCCGCCTCGAGAGCTCGCACCGGGTCCACTTCGGTGACGATCACCTGCGCGCCCAGACCCCGCGCCCGGCTGGCGACGCCGCGCCCACACCAGCCATAGCCAGCGACGACGACAGCCATGCCGGCGATCAGGAAGTTCGTCGCTCGGATGATGCCGTCCAGCGTGCTCTGTCCGGTACCGTACCGATTGTCGAAGAAGTGCTTCGTCTGCGCGTCATTGACGGCGATGATGGGGTAGCGCAGGACGCCTTGCGTCGCCATGCTGCGGAGGCGGATGACCCCGGTCGTCGTCTCCTCGGTCCCGCCGATCACATGCGTCAGCAGGTCCTTGCGCTCCGAGTGCAGAACGCTGACCAGGTCAGCGCCGTCGTCCATCGTGATCTGGGGTTTGCCGTCCAGCACCGCGTTGATATGGCGATAGTAAGTGTCGTTGTCCTCGCCCTTGATGGCGAACGTCGGGATCCCATAGTCGCTCACGAGGCTGGCGGCGACGTCATCCTGAGTGCTCAACGGGTTGGAGGCGCACAGCAAGACCTGGGCTCCGCCCGCTCGAAGCGTGCGCGCCAGGTTCGCCGTCTCGGTCGTGACATGGAGGCACGCCCCGAGCCGAATCCCATCGAGGGGACGCTCGCGTTCGAACCTCTCGCGGATCTGCCGCAACACGGGCATGGAGCGGTCCGCCCATTCGATTCGGCGCTTCCCCTCACCCGCCAGCTCAATGCTCCTGACGTCGCACTGCATCGACAACTCCTCGGAACGGCGACTCGCGCAACGGCACAGACGCGAGTTCCTATAGGTACTTTGCCAACTGCTCGGCGTGGTCGGCGAGCTCCCACGTGAACGTCGGCTCGGTGCGGCCGAAGTGCCCGTATGCGGCGGTTGCCTGATATATGGGCCGACGCAAGTCCAAGCGCTCGATGATCGCCCGCGGGCGGAAATCGAACGTGTCCTGCACGATCTTGGCGATCTCCGCATCGGAGAGCACGCCGGTTCCGAAGCTCTCGACGAGAATCGACACGGGATCCGCCACGCCAATGGCATAGGCGAGCTGGATCTCGCATCGGTCTGCCAAACCCGCTGCGACGACGTTCTTGGCGGCATGTCGAGCCGCGTAGGCAGCGCTCCGGTCCACCTTGGTCGGGTCCTTCCCGGAGAACGCGCCGCCCCCGTGTCGACTCGCCCCGCCGTAGGTATCCACGATGATCTTGCGGCCCGTGAGCCCGCAGTCCGCCTTGGGCCCGCCTTCGACGAATCGACCGGTCGGGTTCACGTGGAACACGGTGTCCGGCGACAGCATCTCGCCGGGAATCACCTTGCGGATGATCTCTTCGATGACGGCCTCGCGGATCTCAGCCTGGGACACGTCCGCGTCGTGCTGTGTCGACACGACGACGGTCGTGACGACAGACGGCACGCCATCCCGGTACTGCACGGTCACTTGGGCTTTGCCGTCCGGACGGAGAAACTGCAGAGCCCCGCTCTTGCGCGCACTCGCCAGGGCTCGTGTCAGCCCGTGTGCCAACTGGATGGGCATGGGCATCAGTTCGTCCGTGTCGCGGCAAGCGTACCCGAACATCATGCCTTGGTCGCCGGCTCCGTCGCGGTCCACGCCCATGGCGATGTCGGGCGACTGCGTGTCGATGGACGTGACCACGGCGCACGTTCTGGCATCGAACCCGTAGTCGGCGTTCGTGTACCCGATCGCTCTCAAGGTCTCCCGGACGATGTCCGGCACGTGCACGTAGCAGGCAGTCGTGATCTCCCCGGCGACCATCGCGATTCCGGTAGTGACCAGCGTCTCGCACGCGACGCGTCCGCGCGGATCCTGGGCGAGGATCGCGTCGAGGACCGAGTCCGAGATCTGGTCGGCGACCTTGTCGGGATGCCCTTCGGTGACGGATTCGGATGTCAGGATGTAGTCCACGGAAGTCTCCACAGCTCCGGCGGTTAGGCCGGTTGACTCACGAAACGAAACCCCCTACCGGCGACCTTTGCGACGCAACAACTCACCAGAGGGGGTCGGTCAGCGCTCATCTTCCGAAGCCGCCTGCGCTCGGGGAGCGTCGCCGACTTCGCGGGAATTGGCACCCTACTGCACGACGGTGCAGCGGTTGCCGATGCTTCACAGGGCCCGTCCCTCAGCACCTCTGGATGAGATCAGCGTGGTTGTCGGTGTCTGTGCGCTATTCGTCTTCCTTCGTCTCGCTCTCGCTGTCGTCATCGTTGCCGCGTCGGGCGTGTTCGCGCTGCGCAGCATCGATGATATCGCCCAGCGTCGTGCGCTCGGGCCGCTCCTGGCGTTCCGGACGGTCTTGCCGTTCTGCGCGCTCCGGCCGCTCCCGGCGCTCGGCACGTTCTGGCGCAGCCTGCTGAGGCGGGGCTTCTTCCGTCGGCGTGCTTCGAGGCTGACCATACTGCTCGACGAGCGAGCGATCCTGATCCATCAGGTAGGCGCGACGGCTCAGGCCGATGCGCCGCTCCTGCCGATCGAGGTGGATCACCTTGACATCCAACATGTCGCCGACACGGACGATGTCCTCCGGACGCTCGACGTGGTCGAGCCCGAGCTCCGAGATGTGAATGAGCCCCTCGACGCCATCCTGGAGCTTGGCGAACGCGCCGAAACTCGTGATGTTCACGATCTCGACCTGCGTCGCCGTGCCGATCTTGAACCGCTCCGGGACGTGGAGCCACGGATCCGGTTCGACCTGCTTGAGTCCCAGCGACACGCGCTCGCGCTCACGGTCGATGCTGAGAACGACGACGTCCACCTCATCGCCTTCCCGGAGAACCTCGCCCGGGTTGACGACACGCTTCGCCCACGACAGGTCGGACACGTGGATCAAGCCGTCGATCCCATCGCCG
This sequence comes from Candidatus Poribacteria bacterium, assembly GCA_016866785.1. Taxonomy (NCBI): domain Bacteria; phylum Candidatus Poribacteria; species Candidatus Poribacteria bacterium. The sequence continues at coordinate 39,021 of VGLH01000010.1, read as the reverse complement.
ATCTCGACGAACGCGCCGAAGTCGGTCAGGTTGCGAACACGTCCGTGGACGCGCGAACCAACCGGATGCTCCCGCTCGAGCTCGTCCCAAGGGTTCTCTTGGAGTTGCTTGAGGCCCAGCGAGATCTTCTGACGCGACGGATCGACATGCAGCACGCGCACCCGCACTTCGTCGCCCACGGTAACCACCGTGTGCGGATCGACGTTCCGTCGGGTCCACGACATCTCCGACACGTGGATCAGCCCCTCGACGCCCTCTTCGAGCTCGACGAAAGCACCGTAGTCCACGATGTTGACGACGCGGCCCGCCACGTCGGAATCGACGGGATATCTCTCGGCGATTCCCTGCCACGGGTCCTTCGTCAACTGCTTCAGACCGAGGGAGACCTTGCCCTCCTCGCGGTCGATGTCGAGGACGACGACCTCGATGTCCTGATCGCGCTTGACGACCTCGGAGGGATGTCCCACGCGGCCCCACGACATGTCGGTCTTGTGCAACAAGCCATCCAAGCCGCCCAGATCGATGAACGCCCCGAACTGGGTGATGTTCTTGACCACGCCGCTGCGAACCTGACCGACGTCGAGCGACTGGAGCAGCTCCTTGCGCTTGCTCTCGCGCTCCTCCTCAAGGAGAACACGCCGAGACAGCACGATGTTGCGCCGCCGGCGGCTCAGCTTGATGACCTTCATCTCGAAGGTTCTGCCCAAGCAGGAATCGAGGTCCTGAACCGGGCGGATGTCGATCTGGGACGCCGGCAGGAACGCGTACATGTTCCCGATCTCGACGCGCAAGCCGCCCTTGATCCGCCGAGTCACCTTACCGACCACCGTGCGACCCTGGTCGTACGCCTCGGCGATCTGCTCCCAGATCAGCCGTTGGTCAGCAATCTCCTTGGACAGGACGACTCGCCCCTCGGCGTCTTCGCGACGCACGAGGTAGACGTCGATCTCGTCTCCGGCATGGATGTTCGGCTGACCGCCTTCGTCGAGCTCGAACTCCGTGATAGGGATCAAGCCCTCGGACTTGTACCCGATGTCGACCAACACGCCCTCGGAGTCGACCTGGAGCACCGTGCCCTTGAGGATCTCGCCCTCTTGGATGTTCTTGAGCGACTCGTCATAGAGCTCGCTGAGCTGTTCATCGCTCAGCTTCTCGGGCTCGCTGGCGGTCTCGGGCGCAGACACGGGCGCCTCCGCCTGGGGCGCGGCGGTGTCCGGCGTGGGTTCGGGAGTCGGGGACTCGGACGTGTTGTCGGGATCGGCTGGAAGTTTCGATTCTTCTGTCATTATGGGTAGAGCATGACTGGCGCTCAGACGAACACACTGGTTCCGCGTTACAGCATCGCAACACGAGCCAACAGATTATCCGAGTGCCAGCTTCCTCCTTCGCACATGGGATGGGGTGACGCACACCCAGGCTGAGCCACGGCGCGCGACTCGTAATGAACGTTAGCTCAGGGCTGGTCGGGTTGTCAAGCACAATCGCAGTCTCCATGCGCCCTGGCGACTCCTGGCATCGATGGGGCAACACCCTAGGATTGTGGAGGACTGCTGTCCGGCTCATAATGACCTGTGCAGGAGGAGAGCCATTGGGCGCAGACGCGACAGAGACGCGCGTACCGGCGGTCCTTATCGAATCGCTCGTGCTGAGGGTGAACCGCGCGCCCGTCCTCGACGGCGTCGACCTCCGCGTCGAGGCGGGCGAATGCGTTGGAGTGCTGGGCCCCAACGGCAGCGGCAAGTCAGCGCTCCTTGAAGTGATCGCCGGGCGTCGTCGCCACACTTCGGGCTCCGTGCGCATCCTGGGTCACGACCTGCCGCGCCACGCTCGCCGCGTCCGGCGTGGCGTGGGCTATGTGGGTGTGTTCGGCGTTCCGGCGAACATCGCCGTAGAACGTGCCCTCGTGCTCCATGCGCAGTCCCACGGTATGCAACGCCCGGAAGCCCGCGAAGCGGCGCGACAGGCTCTTGAGCTGCTGGGCCTGTATGACCGGAGGAACGCGGATATCGGGCGTCTGTCCACGGGCGAACGACGGCGGTTCAGCGTCGCGCGTGCCGTATTGCACGACCCTCCTCTGCTCGTCCTCGACGAACCGACGGCAGACATGGATCCCGTCGGGCAGGCAGAAACCGCCGCGATGCTTCACGAGCTGCACGCGATGGGCAAGACGATACTCGTCGCCACGAACGTGCCGGAGCTCTACGACGGGTTGTTCGAACGCGCCCTGTTCCTGAGAGACGGCAAAGCCGTATCCATGGGAACCCTTGAGGAGCTGGAGAACCTCCCGGAGCCGAAAACTTGGCGAACAGCGGCGTTGCTTCACGGAGCTCGTGCAAGCGATAATCACACGACCCGAAGCGGGCCCCAGTGATCTACTTGGTCAAGGAGTCATCATGGCTGCCGACACCGTCCGCGTTGCGATGCTGAGCTTCGCCCACGTCCATGCCGAGGGATACGCGAAGCAGGCGAAGTCGATCGAGAACGTCGAGCTCGTCGCGGTGTGGGATGAGGAAGAATACGGCGGTAAGCAAGGAGCGGAGCGCCACGGCGTCGAGTTCTACACCGACCTCGATGCCCTTCTGGCGCGTGACGACATCGACGGCGTCATCGTCAACGCCATTACATCCGACCACCCCCGCTTCATGGTCAAGGCGGCGGAGGCCGGCAAGCACATCTTCACGGAGAAAGCCCTCGCGATCACCGTCAAGGAGTGCGACCAGATCATCGCCGCCGTCGAGAAGTCCGGTGTGCGATTCATGATTTCGCTCCCATCGCGCTGCAGCCCGGACCTGCTGCTCGCGAAGAAGGTCGTCACGGATGGGCTGCTCGGAGACCTGACGTTCGGCCGCGGTCGGATTGCCCATTCCGCATCCCTCGACCGCTGGTTCGGCGGAACCAGTGCATGGTTCGCCGACAAGGCGCGCGCCGGCGGAGGGGCGCTGTTCGACCTCGGCTGCCACCGCATGGACGTCATCCCGTGGCTCATGGGAACGCCCACCAAGGTGACCGCGATCATCAACAACTACACGAACGCCTACCCGATCGACGACAACAGCGTGACGCTGTTCGAGTTCGGGAACCGCGCCATCGGGATCGTGGACTGCACTTGGATCCACCGGTCGGGCCCGAACCTCCTGGAGCTCTACGGAACCGAGGGTTCCTTCGTCGTCGGACACGGTGGGCTTCACTTCGAGACGCGCAAGCTCGACGCTGACGCGAAGGAGAAGTACCTCGCCGCGCGGCCCGCTGCTACCCCGACCCCCATGGAGCAGTGGGTCAACGCCATCGTGAAAGGCACGCCACAGGCGATCACCATCCGCGACGGTAGGAACCTCACCGAGGTCATGGAAGCCGCCTACCGCTCCGCGGAGACCGGGCAGGCAGTGGCTCTGCCGCTGTAATCGAACACGGAGCCGCCGCGCGCATCCGGCGCGTTCGGCGGCCTGTCCCTGGCGCTCGCCATGTCTCGCACTCCGGCCGGTAGCCTCGCAATCCTGTCGCTGCTGACAGCGCTGCTCTGGGCTTCCCAGTCGCAGAGCCAGGAACCAGCCTGGGGCTTGTTCGTCGATATCGGCTCGCCGCGAGGCGCGCCGTCGATGTCGGCTATCGACGATGACCTCCATGCGCTCCGGGACCGCATCGTGAACCTCACGGGCTCCTCGCCTGATCGGTTCACCCTATCGACTGGCGGGAACCACACTCGCCAGGCCATCGCGTCGCTGATCCGCGACTTCGGAAGTCGAGCGCCCGCCGGAGCCCCGGCATACATCTACCTGCGGGGTTACGTCCATAAGCCTCGCACCGAGAACGCCATCTACGTCATGCCATCCGACGCGTCATTGGACGCTGGCGCTGGCGGCTCCCCTGCCCCCATCCGCGACTCGGAGCTGAGGTCCTGGCTTGCCAGTGTTCGCAGCTCCGAGGTCGTGCTGATGATGGACTTGATGACACGCGACGCCCCCCTCGGGATCTTCCATGGAAACCGCACGACGCTCGGATCGATCGGTCTGACGGTCATCGCCCTGAAGCCGCTGGGAAGCTCAATGGCACGCCTTCTCGCCCAATCGCTGACGCCAACGGCGGACTCCGACGGCGACGGCGTGCTCCGTCCAGACGAGGTCGCGAATACCCTCCAGAGCCGCGTCTACACGCGGGGCATCACGGCTGCCGACGCGATCGTCGGCTTGACCGGAGCCAATGACGTCGCGTTGGCGACACTGCCCGCCGGTCTGACGGTCGAGACCTCGCCCGAAGGGGCGACCGTCCTGGTGGATGGCGTCGAGGTCGGCAAGAGCCCCTATCGACTGTCCCAGCTTCGTCGGAAGGTCTACTCTGTCAGCGCACGGATGCCGGGGTATCGCGACGCAGACCCGGTGCTCGTGAATGTGACGCGTACTCGCGGCAAGAGCTACTCGGCGGCCGTGGCGCTGAGCCCGGTGCGCATCCGGGGCACGGTCTCCGTTCCGGCAGGGGTTCAGGTGACCAACATCGTCGTGACCGTGCGCCCGGACATCGGGTTAACGAGAGTTCTCAGCGCTCCGGGCGCGTTCGAGTTCGACACGACGGGAGCGGCGCTGAAGTCGGGCGAGACGTATCGCATCATCGCGGCAACCGCCGATGACCGCCTATACGGCGAGGCGACGGCCAAGTTCTCAGGCACGACGGACATCGACGTTGCAATCGAGGCGGCTGAGCGCACATCGTGGGAGGTCGCCCAGATTCGGTTCGAGGCGGGCTACCCGGACCAGGCTCTGGCGTCGGCGGCTGAGGCGCGGCGAACCGCATACGAGCTCCCGAGCCTGTCGTCCGAGTTCGCCGACTTCCTTCTCGAAGCGTGGGGAACGCAGACCGGCGCATCGCGGGCGATGATCGCCAGCGCCCAACTCGCCGCGCAGTTGGGTGACCCGAAGGCTTCCCGCGCCTATTGGCGGCTTGCCCTGCGAGCGTCAGCGAAGGGGTCGGACGACCGAGCCTATGCGGCGGACCAGCTCCGCGCAGCCGGGGGTGGCGCAGCCATCCCCATGGCAGCCGCCGCCGCGTTTCTCCTCGCCGTGCTGACGTCGCTAGCCTGGATCGTCTGGCGACGTCGGAGGAACCCCGCCGCGTAGCGGGCTCCACTCAGATGCCGAGCGGGATCGTGACACCGTATTCCGCCGCGGTCATCGCCGCATCGTAGACCTGCATGAGCCGCACCATCTGCTCCGGCGTGACGACGAGCTCAGCGCCGTTGTTCAGCACGTCGGCGATGTTCTGGTAGTAGCTGCGCCACGACCCGCGCACCGTCTCCATGGTGAACTCGCGTCGCTCTCCCCCTTGCATCGTCCATACGCGGGCTTGGTGCTCCGGTTCTTCCACGGCGGCGTCGATATCGCCTCGGATCATGAACGGCTCTTGGGGATCGACGCCGGTCTTGACGAACGTCCCTTGGTCGCCGAACACCTGGAAGCGCGGTCGGGCATAGAGCGAGAGATTCCCGACCTCGACGCGATAGATGACGCCGTTCTCGAAGTTGATGTTCACCTGCACGTAGCTGCCGATGTCCGTGTCCCACCCTCGATGTTGAATCTGGCACGACACTGACTCGACCTTCGAGGGTACGATCTGGAGCGCCTGATCCATCAGGTGTGCGCCCCAGTCGTAGAGTATTCCTCCGCTCTGCGACTTGACGCCTCGCCAGCCTCCGGGCTTCCCGTAACGCATGATGGCGGACTCGAACAGGTACGGTTCCCCAAGGTATCCGTCCTGGATGGCACGCTGAACGGTGAGGAAGTCCCAATCCCAACGCCGGTTGTGGAACACCGAAAAGAGGACGCGGTTCCGCTTCGCGGCTTCCGCCATCTCGATGGTTTCGGCGGCATCCATCGCGACGACCTTGTCCACGACGACGTGCTTTCCGGCATCCATCGCCTGAACGGCTAGGTCTCGATGCGTGTTGTGCGGAGTCGCCAGCACCACGAGATCGACCTTGCTGTCGGCGAGTACCTCGTCCATCGTCGCGACGCACTTGGCGTCGGGATAGTCGCGCTGTGCCGCGGCGCGGCGCTCGGGATCGCGCGTGGCAATCGAGTGCAGCTCTAGTCCGTTCGCGAGCCCGACCAGATACGTGTGGAAACAGCGTCCGGCAAACCCGTACCCGATGACGGCGGCGCGAGTCATCTGATTGCTCCAGTTCGCGTACAGCTTCGGGAAGGCAGAGCCGTAGACATTGCCCATCCGGGCAGTGGCGTGAGGGCTACGCTATCATCGCGGGAGCGGGAGTGTCAACGGCTGAGGAAGGAGCCGGTTCGTCAAGTAGGAGCAGGCAGTGGAGACTGACGCGCGGCTCAAAGCAAGCGGTCGGAGCGCGCAATGCCTGCAGGCTGATGTGCCCCGGGTCGCCGATGTCCGCGTCCGCGCCCGCATCGACCCAGAAGGTCGCCTAGCTGGACGCCTTTGGAGACGACGAGCTGTCCGAGGAGGTTGACGACGCCTTGGCGGAGTCGGACGACGAGCTGTCGCTCTTGGCTGCCTGCCGGTAGGACTCGCTGCGATAGTCGGTGATGTAGAACCCGGACCCTCGGAAGATGAGTCCTGCGCCGCCGCTGATAAGGCGACGCACGCGACCGGCGGTCTGGCAGCTCGGGCAGTCGCGCACGGGCTCTGCCGTGATGCTCTGAAATCGCTCGAATGCTGCACCGCACGCATCGCACCGGTACTCGTACGTCGGCATGGATTCCTCTCCCATCACTGGCTCTGCGGACAGTTGGGTCCGCAGGTTACTGGCGGAACGCAATGCTATCCCTGCGTCTCTTCCAGAGTCAAGAACGAGCGATCCTGACGGCAATCCTCATTGCGTGTTCGTCACATCCCGTGCTAGAGTCCGCCTGCGCAACCGCGATATCGAGGCGATAGAGGGGAACACCCATCGGCAGCCTGCGATCACTCCTCCCCTACGTCAGGCGAAACGCCGCGCTGATCGCATTCAGCTACGTGCTGCTCTTCGCCGCAGAAGGCGTCGCTCTCTACTCGACATACGTTCTGCGGGACGCCGTCGACAGCATCGAGCATCCCGGTCGGTTCACCATTCCGGTCTATGCGATGATCCTGCTCGGGCTGGTCGTCGTTCAGGGAGCCACGCGCTTCGGTTCGCGCTACTACATGGGGTACAGTTCCCGGCATATCGAGTTCGAGCTCCGCAACGACTTCTTCGGGCACCTGATTCGCCTGGAGCCTGCTTACTACGTCGAAAACAGCGTCGGCGACCTCGTCTCGCGAGCGATCAACGATCTCAACGCCGTGCGGCAGACGCTCGGTCAGACGCTGATGTTCTTCTCGTCGTCCGTCGTGCGCGTGCCTGCGGCGGTCGTGCTCATGGCGACCATCGACGCGCGCCTGCTGCTGGTCACGCTCATCCCCTTCGTCGCCATGCCGTTCATCATGCAGAGGCTCTCGACTCAGATCCATTCCATGTTCGAGAGCATCCAAGAGCAGTTCTCGGCGATGAGCGCGAAGGTGCGCGAGAGTTTCATGGGCGTGCGGGTCGTCAAAGCCTACGCGCGCGAGGCAAGCGAGATCGCCTCGTTCGGCGCGATGAACACGGACTACATCGAGCGGAACAAATCGCTGATCCGTCTCGAATCGCTCATCTTCCCGATGTTCATGTTCTTGCCCGGGCTGAGCTTCCTGCTGCTGTTGTGGGTCGGGGGTGTCGCGGTCTCCAGCGGCTCGCTCACCTTCGGTCAGTTCACCCAGTTCAACACGTGCCTGCTGATGCTCATCTTCCCCATGGCGAGTTTCGGGTTCACATGGAGCGGGTTGCAGCGCGGCGCTGCATCCATGGGCAGGCTGAGCGCCATCATGGATCGGACTCCCGCCATCGTCGATCCCGACGGTCTCGCCCTCCCGGAGCCGCCGATTCACGGCGATCTCGAGTTCCGCAACCTCAGCTTCGGATACGGGGACGAGCCGGTTCTGCACGATGTCAGTGTGCGCGTTCCGTCGGGATCGACCCTCGCGATCGTCGGACCCACCGGAGCCGGCAAGAGCACGCTGGTTCACCTGATCGCGCGGCTCTACACCGCGCAACCGGGCATGGTTCTGGTGGACGGCAGGGATGTCGGCGAGTACTCGCTCAAGCACCTGAGAAGCGCCATCGGCTTCGTCCAACAGGAGTCGTTCCTCTTCTCCGATTCCATCGCGGACAACCTGCGCTTCGGCGACCCGGAAGCGACCGACCCGCACTTGGAGGACGCCTCTCGCCTCGCCCATCTCCTGCCGGAGATCGAGGAGTTCCCGATGGGATTCGGTACGGAACTCGGAGAACGCGGGGCGATGATCTCCGGAGGTCAGCGTCAGCGCACGTCACTGGCGCGGGCGCTGCTGAGACGACCTAGCATACTCGTGCTGGACGACGCCTTCGCCTCGGTTGACACCTATACGGAAGAAACGATCCTGAACAATCTGCGGGACTACGGCGAGAAAATGACGCTGGTCATCATCTCCCACCGCGTTTCGACGGTGAAGCACGCCGACGAGATCGTCGTGCTGAACGAAGGCACCATCGCCGAACGCGGCACGCACGAGGCGTTGCTCTCGCAGGGAGGGTTCTACCAGGAGCTCTTCGAGAAGCAGCGTCTTGAGGAGGAGCTCGAGCGGCTCTAGGCGAGCACCAGCGGTAAGCGGACAGCACGCGGCTTATACGGGCGCAAGATGGACGAATTCGGCGATCTCTACGAAGAACACGAGCTGACGAAGGTCTACGACCGCGTCATCTTCCAGCGGCTGCTGCGATACCTCAAGCCGTATGGCAAGGCTGTGGGTATCGGTCTCGTGCTGATCCTCGTCGGCGAAGCAGCGCGGAACGGCACACCCCTGGTCGCGATGAAGGCAATCGACGGGTTCATCCAGGGAGACCGTCTCAAGGGTCTCGACCTGTTCGGAGCGCTGGGCGCCCTGCGCTGGATGGTGGTCGCCTATCTGGGCTTGCTCGTCGTAGACCTCGCGGCGCAGTTCCTCAAATCGTACGTCATGCAGTTGATGGGTCAGGACATCGTCCGCGACCTGCGCGTCGAGCTTTTCAGCCACATCCACCGACTCCACGTCGGCTTCTTCGACAACACGACCGTCGGCAGGCTGATGGTCCGTGTCATGAACGACACGGGAGCGCTTCAGGAGCTCTTCACATCCGGCATCGTCGACTCGCTCGGCAGCGTGATCGGGTTGGCGTTCATCGTCGGCATGATGTTCTACGTGAACTGGCAACTCGCCCTTGTCACGCTGTGTGTCTTGCCGCTGATCGCCGCTTCGACCTTCGCGTTCCAGGTGATCTCCCGACGCGCCTACCGCGAGTGGCGGCGGCAGCTTTCGCGCCTCAACTCCTACATGAACGAGCGCATATCCGGTCTGACGACCGTCCAGCTCTTCTCGCAGGAGCCGAGAACGCTGAGCCGCTTCGTCGGCATCAACACGGACTACGTGAATGCGGCGTTGCGTGGCGTCATCGCCATGGCGTTCTTCGGACCCCTCGTCGAGTTGGCGGGCGGACTGTCGACGGCGGTCATCATCTGGTACGGCGGCGGGCAGGCGCTCCAGCAGCACATTTCGCTCGGCGAGTTGTTCGCGTTCCTGACGTGGGGGAACCGGTTCTTCTGGCCCCTGAGGAACCTCAGCCAGCAGTACAACACGATGCTGATGGCGATGGCTTCATCGGAACGCATCTTCCAGATCCGCGACACCGAGCCCGCCATCCAGGAGAAGCCGGACTCGCGGCATATCGATTCGCTGAAGGAAGGCATCGAGTTCCGCGACGTCTGGTTCGCCTATCGCGACGACGACTACGTCCTGCGCGGCATCAACCTCTCGATCCGCAAAGGCGAGAAGGTGGCGATCGTCGGCGCGACCGGCTCGGGCAAGACGACAATGACGAATCTGCTGTGCCGGTTCTACGATGTGCAGAAGGGCAGCATCACGGTGGATGGGATCGACATCCGAGACTACGGGCTGACCGACCTGCGTCGTCTGATCGCCATCGTCCAGCAGGATGTCGTCCTCTTCGCCGGCACGGTCGCCGAGAACATCTCTCTCAACGCGGAGCACATCGATCTGGACGCTGTGCGCCAAGCAGCAAAGACGGTCCAGGCGGACCGGTTCATCATGTCCCTGCCGGGAGACTATGGTTCCGAGGTGAAGGAGCGCGGCGCCAGCTATTCGGTCGGACAGAAGCAGCTCATCGCGTTCGCCCGCGCATTGGCGTTCAGCCCGGACATCTTGATCCTCGACGAGGCGACATCCTCCGTGGACACCGAAACGGAGGTCTTGATCCAAGAGGCGATCAAGCGCTTGTTGGAGGGACGCACCTCGATTATCATAGCGCATCGTCTGTCGACAATCCGCGATGCAGATAAGATCGTCGTGATGCATAAAGGCGAGATCCGCGAGGTTGGCTCGCACGCAGAGCTGCTCCAACAGCAGGGCATCTACTACCGGCTCTACCGGCTTCAGTACAAGGACTCCGATACCGGGGCTAGCCACCCCCACGCGACCGAAATCGACGCACAGGTTCCCCGACAGGGCGTGCAGATCAACGCCGGGAAGGATCGCAGTTCATGAGAGCGGTGCGGGACATCAGGCGTGCAGCGACATGGGTTCTCGGCATTGCCCTGGCGACTGTGGCAACGTCCGGGCTCGCGCTCAACCTCGTCGAGCTCGACCGCGCCCTGGGCGGTAAGGGCTACGGCAATGGCGGGTTCAGCACGCAGATCCATCTGGGATTCGATCAACAGGGCAACGTCGTCGTCAGCGACGCGGCGACCCGGATCATCCAGAAGCTGGATCCGAATGGGGCCGTCCTCGCTCAGTACCCGTCTGCCGACGCCGAGTCGCTCGACGTCGTCCTCTCTGCGCCCGGGGACGTGGCGGTGGATGCGTCCGGCGGCATCTACGTCGCCGACACTACCGTGTCCGCCGTGGAGCAGCCTGCTGGAAAGACGCCCGTCTACCTCTACACGCCGTGCGTCCACAAGTTCGGACCCGATCTGAAGTTCCGCTCGACGGTCAAGCTCGACGTGCTCCAGTCGCTTCCGTCGGCGCCCGTGACGCCGGTCAAGGAGATCATCGACGCCTCAGGGAACTACGCCCTGGCGATCCAGCCCGTAGGACACGACCGCAAGATCCAGATCGCGGTCGATGCCGCCGGGAACCTGTTCGTGCTCGACGCAGAGCGCGCCTCTCGTCAGAACGTGATCAAGTTCTCGCCCGATGGGAAGCGCGCGGCGACATTCGGGCGTTACGGATCAGGAGACGGCGAGTTCGACTCCCCGGATGACATGGCAGTCGGCGCTGACGGCAACGTGTTCGTCGCCGACACGGGCAACGACCGGATCGTCCAGTTCGATAACGGCGGCGCGTTCGTCCGGGCGTTCGCCTCTCAGGGCTTGGGCAGCAACGAGGTCACTTCGCCGGCGTACATCGCTGCGACGCTCGACAACCGCCTGCTCGTCCGCGATGCGTCAACGTTCGTGCGGAAGGAGCTCCGCTCCGTCCCGCTCGAAACGCTGTCACTCTCGGCGTTCACCAGCGGACAGCGAGCGCTGCGCCCGAATCTGATCACCGACCCTCTGGCGTCGCAGTTGACCGCCGAAGAAGAGCTGGGCTTGCGCCTGCGACGGCTCGAAGAGCTTCGGCTCCTTGACGAGCAGGAGAAGAACGAGCAGAAAGAACTGGAAGACAGCGCGCTCAAGACGGCGATCCGTGTCCAGAACACGCTCTATCACACCGTCATGCAGCGAGTGCTGTCGTTCGATCTCGCGGGCAACTACATCGACACCGCGACGTACCGAATGGATCAGCTCGGGGAATCGCGGCGCGATCTGGTGTTCGTCGCGGCTGACCCGTTGGGCAACCTCTACCTTCAGGACCCGGAGACCTACGAGCTCCTGCGCTATCGGGTCGTGGGCTTCTCGATTCGACCGGCAGACTTCGACATCGTCTCGTCCTCGCGGTTCATGAACCAGAGCACGAACGATCTGCAGGACTATGAGGACATCGACGAGGCGCCAGACTCCATCGATGACATCGACCTGCTGACGGCGCGCGAGAAGGTGCTCCTCAACTACGACCTGTCGGAGCGCTGGAACGTCCTCGTCGAGAACCGGACCTCCTACTCGAACCGACAGGGCACGAACGAGTTCCCGGAGAAAGCCGAGGATAGCCTCGAGTTCACGGATCGGAGCTTCGACAACGACCTCTACGTCGGGCTGAAGCGAGTCCTCAACCCGAATCCGTACCGGTACCGAGAGGCGCTCGTGTACGTCCAGCGTCAAGACGGCACGTCGAAGCTCGACAGCGATGGCTTGTTCCCAGAACTGAACCTCCAAAAGGGTCGCCAAGACGGTACGAGCGGATCGACGCTCCTCGGCTTGGACCTCGATCTGCTGCGCAACGCGAACCTGCAGCTCCAATACTATTCCTACAGCCCGAGCGACACGAGCCGGAACTACACCCGTTCCTTCTGGGATCTGCAGGGGAATCTTTACCAGGTCCTGCGCACCAAGAACACGAGCAAGGTGTTGACCGGCGAGCTGAACCTGAAGTTCTAGGCGAACGAACCGGGCTCGACCACGGCGTGAGGCTCCGGCTGGGCGTCCGTTGCGAACGCCGCCCCGGAGCCTCCGTTGTGCACCAGCGTGAACATGCCTCGCATCATCACACCGCTTCCGTGTGGCAACGAGTGGATGTCGTCCTTCGCTCGGCATGACCTTGTCTCATTGTGGAACCAGTAACACGCAATGTCAGAGGAATGGCATGGCAATCAAGTCCGACCGTTGGATCCACCGGATGGCTCGCAACCACGGGATGATCGAGCCGTTCGAGCCCTCTCAGGTGCGCACCGGCGGGTGCATCAGCTACGGCGTCTCGTCCTACGGGTATGACTTCCGCGTCGCCGACGAGTGGAAGGTCTTCACCAACGTCCACTCGACCGTCATCGATCCCAAGGCGTTCAAGAGCGAGGCATTCGTCGATATCAAGGCGGATTCGTGCATCGTTCCGCCGAACTCGTTCGCCCTGGCGCGCACGGTCGAGTACTGGCGCATTCCGCGCGATGTTCTGGTGATCTGCCTCGGGAAGTCGACCTACGCCCGCTGCGGGATCATCCTCAACGTCACGCCGTTCGAGCCGGAGTGGGAGGGATACGCCACGCTCGAGATCTCCAACACGACGCCCCTCCCGGCGATCATCTACGCCAACGAGGGCGTGGGACAGGCGCTCTTTCTCCAGTCAGACGAGCCGTGCGAAGTGTCCTACCGCGACAAGGGAGGGAAGTACCAACGACAGGTCGGCGTGACGCTGCCCAAAGTAGAGCGCTAGAGGTTCTGCCGACTCGTGCGTACGGATTCAGCACAACATTGCCGAAAAAACAGGCATGACGCGGCACGACGTCCGTGGTCCCGAGTCACAGCCGGCGTGAGCGCTGATCGCCGCTCGTCGAATATCGCGCGGCAGGCGACCACTTCGTGGCACAATCCTTGCTGCCTCGTGGCATAATCCTTGCTGTTGGCTCGGTGTGGCGGCAGAAGCCCTCGGCGGGGCCCGTCGGGTTTCGGCGCGAACGTGACGTTCCCGTGACGTCCACTCAGGAGGATCACTCAGAATGACGGCACAAGAGGTCCTTGCCTTTGCGCGTGACAAGGGCGTGCAGTTCGTGGACCTGAAGTTCACGGACCTGCCCGGGATGATGCAGCATTTCAGCATCCCGGTGAAATACCTCACGGCGGACCTGTTCGAAGACGGTATCGGGTTCGACGGATCCAGCATTCGCGGATTCCAGCAAATCCACGAAAGCGACATGCTCCTCATCCCCGATCCGACGACCGCCCTCGTCGATCCGGCGTGCAAGGTCCCGACGCTCAGCCTGCTTTGCGCCATCAAGGACCCTGTCACTCTGGAGAGCTACACACGCGACGCGCGATGGATTGCCCAGAAGGCTGAGAACTACCTAATCGACTCGGGCATCGGTGACACGATCTACATGGGACCCGAGGCAGAGTTCTTCGTCTTCGACGATCTGCGCTACTCCGGCGGCGTGAACGGCGCATTCTACAAAGTGGACTCCGTCGAAGGGAACTGGAACTCGGGTCGTGACGAGGACCCGAACCTCGCCTACAAGCCCCGTCCGAAAGAAGGGTATTTCCCGGTCCCGCCGTCGGACACGCTCCAGGACCTGCGTTCGGAGATGGTCCTGAAGATGATCGAAGCCGGGCTCGACGTCGAGGTGCACCACCACGAAGTCGCCCAGGGCGGACAGTGCGAGATCGACCTGCGCTTCGATACGATGGTCGCGATCGCCGACGACCTGATGATGTACAAGTACATCATCAAGAACGTCGCCCGCGAAGCCGGCAAGGTGGCGACCTTCATGCCCAAGCCCCTCTTCGGCGACAACGGCTCTGGGATGCACACGCACCAGAGCATCTGGAAGGGCGGCAAGAACATCTTCTACGACGGCAGCGGGTATGGAAACCTGAGCGAGACCGCCCTCCACTACGCGGGCGGGCTGCTCAAGCACCTCCATGCGCTGTGCGCCATCATCGCCCCGACGACGAACTCCTACAAGCGTCTGGTCCCGGGCTACGAAGCGCCGGTGAACATCGCCTACTCGCAGCGGAACCGCAGCGCGTGCGTGCGCATCCCGGCGTACTTCAAGTCGGAGAAGGCGACGCGACTCGAGCTTCGGACGCCCGACCCGTCCTGCAACCCGTATCTCGCCTTCGCGGCGATGCTCATGGCGGGGCTGGACGGCGTCCGCAACAAGATCGATCCGGGCGAGCCGGTCGACCGCAACCTGTACGACCTTGAGCCGGAGGAGAAGGCTCTCATTCCGCAGGTTCCCGACTCCCTCGACAAGGCGCTCGCAGCCTTGGAGGCGGACCACGAGTTCCTGCTCGAAGGCAGCGTCTTCACCGCCGATCTGATCGAGAAGTACATCGAATACAAGCGCGAGAACGAGGTCGACCCCGTGCGCCTGCGCCCGCACCCGCACGAGTTCTTCCTCTATCACGACATCTAGGTCGTCCGTACGAACCGCGCGTCCGAGACGCGCCGTCACCCGGTTGAGCGGGAGGTACGGCTCGAGCACGAGTCGTACCTTCCGCCGCACCGACACCGATGACTCGCACAGGAGGGCTGATACGGTGAAGAAGGTCGAGTGCATCATTCGTCCGTTCAAGCTGGACGACGTCAAGGAGGCGTTGCGCGAGGCCGGTGTCCAGGGGATGACCGTCGGCGAAGTGCGCGGCTTCGGGCGGCAAAAGGGACATACCGAGCTCTACCGTGGCAGCGAGTACACGATCGAGTTCATCCCCAAACTCCGGGTCGAGGTCGTCATCGACGACGCTGACCTGGAGCGCGTCGTCGAAGCGGTGCTCCAAGCTGCATCGACCGGCAAGATCGGCGACGGCAAGATCTTCGTCTACAACGTCGAGGAAGCGATCCGCATCCGAACCGGTGAGCGCGGACCCAGCGCGGTCTAGCACATGGGAGCCTCGCGGCGGAGTCCTGTGGTGACAGAAAGGGTTTCTGATGTTCCGATCGTTCGTACTGATAGGTATTGCGTGTTGTCTTCTGGCATCGACGGCCATCGCAGACGATGCCGAGATGGACGATGGTGCTGCGGATGGGCTGTCCGTGTCCGGCTACGTCGACACAACGTTCGTCGCCAACGTGGCGAACCCGCCGTCCGTTGACGACGGCGCCGGTGGAACGCTCCCAGCGAATACATACTTCCCGTACTACACGGACGCGATGAGCTTCTACCTGGGCGCAGCGCATGTGGTTGCCTCCGGCGCGTCCGGGGCCGCAAGCTACACCGTCGAAATCGACGCCGGCAGAATCGCCGAGGTGAACTCGGGCGGCAGCCTGTTCGACATCCAGGAAGCCTACGCCTCGTACGGTTTCGGCAGTGCCAGCGTGACTGTGGGCAAGTTCGTGACCTTCGAGGGCATCGACCTCATCGAGTCGCCCGACAACCCCGTCATCACGCATGGGCTGCTCTACACGTATGCCGAGCCGATCTACCATGTCGGCGCGTTCGCCGCGATTCCCATCGGCGAGCAGTTCGAGGCTCGTGCAGGCGTCGCCAATGGCTGGGATCGCCTCGTCAGCACCGAGCCGCACAAGACGCTGCTCGCACGGCTCGGCGGCGACTACGGGTATCTGTCGTGGGGCTTGTCCGGCACGTTCGGCAAGGAAGGCGGCGACAGTGAGCGCCTGAGCATCGACTTCACGGGCAGCGCCGACGCCACCGACTCGCTGAGCATCGGCTTCCAGGGCAACTACGGAGCCGAGGACGTCGCCGACGAGTCCGTCACGTGGATGGGCGCCGGGCTCCAGCCGGTCTTCGCTCTGAGCGACAAGGTGACGCTCTCGGCGCGCGGTGAGTGGTTCAAGGACGAGGACGGCTTCCGCACCGGCACGGCTCAGACACTCATCAGCGTTTCAGCCTGCGGCGCGTACAGCCTGTCCGACACGACGCGGCTTCGCGTCGAGGCGCGGCTCGACACGTCCGACGAGGACGTGTTCATCGACGCGGACGGGCTCGCGTCGAGCTCGCAGATGGTGGGAGCCGTGCAGTTCGTGCAGTCGTTCTGACGCACGCCGTTTCTGACAATCGTGATCCTTGATGGGGCGGCTCATGCCGCCCCGTTTTTTGTGCCCCGACGGGATCACGCGAAGTAGAAATCGTACATCCGCCGCTCGAGAATCACCGCCAGCAGGCTCCACCCGGCTCCAACGACGTACTCGCCGAGGATCACGCCGAACGCGAACGGAATGGCGCGGCGGTACGCCTTGATGCCGCCCAGCCTCAGAATGATGAGCTTCGCCGCAGAACTGAAAATGAGGCATGACCAGATGTAGTCGACGCCGAAGTTCATCGACAGCGCGTAGCCGGCGGGATGCAAGGGCCACCAAAGGAACCGTGTTCGCAGAAACATCAGACCGAAGGTGATGGCGACGCCAACACCCATGAACAGCGTCGCGCCGAGATCGCGCTCTGTCGGCGCTGTGAGCCGCAACTCCAGCGTGCGCCAAACGCTGGAATCATGCCCAATCGGGATGTTCCGCAAGCCCGTCTTGAACGACAGATGCATCAGCGCCAAGAACGCCGCCATGGATCCGAGCACGACGGCGGCGACCATCGCAGCGCTGAGCCGCCGGGCGTCGATGCGAGATACCTCGGCGATCTTGAGGCTCTCCAACTGGTAGGGCATCAGGTGGTCACGGTATCCGCGCCCGGCGAACCACCAGAAGAGCGGGAAGACCGCCAGGTTCGAGGCTCCGACGTGCCGCGTGCCGAGCATGTCGACGAGCATGTTGCCGGGGTTCATGCCGACGAGCTCGTGGGTCGGCGGGCCCAGTTCTGCGCGAGCGCGCGTGATCGCCACGGATAGCATCATCCAGATGCCGAAGAACACCGGCACGACCCACGGCTGCATTCCCATCCGAACCGTGAAGACGCCCAGCGCCAGCAGCCCTCCGGCGAGCCCGACGACGGCTGTTCGGTAGCGCATCGGTTCGTCGCTATCGTCGACGGACAGGTCGCCGTGGAACACGCGGCGGATCACGTCGCGGATCTGCCCCCTTCCAAGCCACGTCACGACGAAGAAGACGCCCAGCCATGCGCCGGTCGATTGCTGGTTCAGATAAGGGAACCCCGGGAGGAACCGCAGACCGACTGTAGCCGCCAGCACCTGCTGAGCCTTGCGCACCACATAGAAGAACCACGTCGAGAACGCCAGGTCGAGAGGCAGGAAGAACCCCAAGGCGATGGCGAACGGGTACATCGGGAACGGCACGTTGCCGACGGCATTCCAAGGCTTGCTGATGAAGAGGCGTCCCAGGTCGTGGTCGAGGTAGGTCACCGGCACGCCGGGCACGTAGGGGAAGAGGTAGTGCAGACCGTTCAGCAGGTCGATACCTCCACCGACGGCGACGCCCAGCCACAGGAGCCGGTTCCGGAAGAACCGCGTGCTGCCCCCGTCCTCGATGATCGCCAACGGAAGCTGGATGATGGGATAGCTGAGCCGCTCCCGCTGTGTCCACTGACGTCGGATCAGCACATTGGCGCAGAGAAGCGTCCACGCCAGCAGACCGATGAACAGCGTCCACAAGGCTACGGGCAGCCAAAGCGCCGCCATATGCTCGCGTGTGAAGAGCGTCGACTCGCCGTCGAACAACCCGACAAGCGTCTCAGGATCGCGCACTGTCATCCCGGTGGGCAGGAGCCGATGGATGACGGTCGCCCATTCGTTTTCCGGCGTGGCGTATCGGAACGCCCATCCCATCACCGGCACGAGGATCTGGTACGAGTCGCGCCCGGCAACTGCGCCCGCGAGAGTCAGCATCGCGTAGACGGTCAGCAGTTCCGCATCCGTCAATGCGAAGCGCGGCAGATATCGCTTGAGTGCGAGGTTCCCCACCATGAGAACCAGCAGGTTCACGACGACGTGCCACATCAGCGAAAGGCACGTCGAGTGACCCGTGTTCCAGACGCCTTCGACCTGCATGATCCAGTAGGCGTTGGGGAAGATGAGGACCGCCCCGATGGCTATGGCGCGCCATGTCGTACGGCGTTCGGGTGTCGCCTTGGTGACATGAACCTGCATCGGGTCGCGAGATCCTGGAAGGAGGGATGCCATGTCGCGGCGAAGTCTATCACCGGGGTTCGCGCCCATCAACGGAGCGTCGCCTTGACAGTTCCCGACCCCGCTCCTAGAATCCGCCTGTGTCCGCCGGAACGGATCGAAGCGTGGAAGGCTCCCCCATGCGGCTATCGGTGCGCATCGTCGGCGGGCTCCTGCTGATCGTCTGGTGTCTGTCCGCTCTCCCAGCCTCCGCCCAAGGCAAGCGCGTCGCGATCCTCTACTTCGAGGATGACTCCGGCTTTGACTCGCCAGCCGGATGCGGATTCATACCGCTCGGGCCCCTCGGGCGACTCTTCGGCAAGACGAAGAAGCAGCGCGAAGACTGGAACCTCGAGGTCGGGTTCCGCGACCTGTTCGTGACGACGATCCAGGATTCGCCCGGCTATGAAATCGTGACGCCCGACGAGGTGATGGTCGCGTTCGCCGAGCTCGGCGTCTCCAAGCGAGACCTGCGGCGAAAGGACGTGCGTCTGTCCGTCGCCGACAAGGTGCGAGCCAGCGTGCTGGTCACCGCGACGATCCGCAAGTTCCGGCAGGAGCGCGCCCGAGGGATCATCGAGAGGGACATCTCGGGGTCTGGAGCAGCCGCCGTCATCTCAGGCGGCGGAAGCCTCTCGACTTCAGTCGGCGCAGCGGCGAACTTCTACCGAGCCAGTGTATCGACAGAATTCGTGGTCTACGGCGTCACCGGCGACGAGGCATTCGCGGCGAACGTGGAGAAGTCAGAGAACTACCAGGGCGGGACGTTTCGATCCGGGCCCCTGCAGGCGAGCGTATCCGACGATGGCGCCAGAGCCCTCGTAGGGAGCCAGGAGATCATATCGCCGGGCAAAGTGCCACCGGTAGTGCGTCACGAAGTTCTCGAGCACGTGAAGTTCGGCACGCCAGGGTGGGATGCGCCGCGCGTCGAGGACGGGCCGCCGAACTTCCGCCAGACGCTCCTCGGGCAGGTCACCCAGGAGGTGATGACCGGCTTCGTCGCCCGGATGCGCGATCAGATCGGACCGTCGCTCGAGGAGGTCACGCCGCCTGCCGACGCGGCGGAGAGCATCGGCAAGGTGATCCTCAACCCGGAGAACTCAACCGAGTTCTATGTGAACCTGGGAACCGCTGCCGGACTGCGGCCCGGTGATCGCCTCCGGTTGCTTCGGCCTGGCGAGGAGATCCGAGACATCGACACGGGCGAAGTGCTGGGCACATTCGAGACCGAGATCGGCAGCCTGGACGTCGTCGAGGTGCTTCGCCCGAAGCTCTCAAGAACCCGCGTCGCATCGGGCGAGGCACGTGTCGGCGACATCGTCAAGACGATCCCGCCGCAGCCCGAACCGACGGGCTCACCCGCACCGGAGGAGTCACGCCCGTGAATCGCATGCGCATCACCGCTGCCTTGGCGGCCGCCGTTCTGCTCGTAGGGCTGACAGCGTGCAAGAAGCAAGACACGCCGAAGGCTCAGACGATCAAGATCGGCCTCTCGATGGACTCGTTGCGTGTCGAGCGCTGGAAGCGAGACCGCGACCTCTTCATCGAAAAGGCGACCGAGTTGGGCGCCGAGGTGCTTGTGCAGTCCGCCGACAGCGATCCGGTGAAGCAGAACTCGCAGGCTGAGAACCTCTTGGCGCAAGGCGTCGATGTCCTCGTCGTCATCGCCCAGGACGGGGTCGCCGCCGCGCAGATCGTCGATGCCGCCCATCGGCAAGGCGCGAAGGTACTCGCCTACGACCGACTAATCCGCAACAGCGACCTCGACCTCTACGTGTCGTTCGACAATGAGCGGGTTGGGTTCCTCCAGGCGGA
The DNA here is from genome assembly GCA_016866785.1 of Candidatus Poribacteria bacterium. Classification (NCBI taxonomy): domain Bacteria; phylum Candidatus Poribacteria; species Candidatus Poribacteria bacterium. Next base: position 18,550 of record VGLH01000010.1, on the reverse strand, counting down.
CTCCATCGTGACGTCGGTTCCGAAGGGACGATACTTCCTGCTGGGCGGCTCGCCGTCCGACAACAACGCGCAGCTTCTGCGCCAGGGACAGATGGCGGCTCTGCAGCCCGCGATCGACGCGGGAGCCATCGAGATCGTGGGCGACCAGTGGACTGACAACTGGGACACGAACGTCGCGCTCAAGCACGTGGAAAACGCCCTGACCGCGAACAAGAACCGAATCGACGCGATTGTCGCCTCGAACGACGGCACTGCCGGTGGAGCGGTCGAAGCCCTGCGGGCTCAGGGGCTGGCGGGAAAGGTGGCGGTCAGCGGACAGGACGCGGACGAGGCGGCATGTCAGCGCATCGTCGAGGGAACTCAGACGATGACCGTCTACAAGCCACTGAAACCCCTCGCCTACCGAGCCGCCGAGCTGGCGGTCGCCCTTGCCAAGGGCGATACGGTTCCCGCCGATAAGACGATCAACAACGGCAAGATCGACGTGCCATCCATCCTGCTCGACCCCGTGCCGGTCGACGCGAGCAATCTCTACGACGTCGTCATCCGCGACGGGTTCCATGCTGTGGAGGATGTGTACAGGAACATACCCAAGGAGCAATGGCCCGCAACCCAATGAACGACACCGATTCGTCAGACTCGAGAAACAGGGCAGGCAGGCTCGACAACGGCTAGGTTGTTCACGGAATCTTCATAGATCAGTGACGAGCGCTCAAATCGGGTGCACTATCCTGACGGTGACTTTGGTGTCTCGTTGCTAACCTCCTTTCCAGCAAGAGAACAGAAGTCTAAACCTCCTTATCCTGGGCTGCCGGCAACGGCAGCCTTTTCATCCCCTCGCCCAACGAACCCTCGAGGTGGAAGCGGTACGCGCTCGCCGTGTCGGCGTCGGGGCGGAACCAAGTGAACGTGGAACCGTCCGCTACCCACGAATCGACCGTCTCCCATCGACCTGACCCCCACCGATCCAGCGCGCCCGTCCCGGCGAACTCCGCGATGACATCGCCCTGAGACGCACGCTCGATCTGGATCGACACGTGGGCTTCCGTGGCAGCGATGAGTGCCAAACGTCTGCACGGGCGCACACGGTTTCCTGTGTCCGGCTCGTAACACTCGACGACCGGTCCCGTCCGAGCCCTGCGCAGCGCCGCCGCAAAGCGCGCATCGTCCGCTGGGTCACGCAAGTCCACGCGCCGCAGCCACCGACGGGATAGGCATCGCTCCAACTCGCCGGAGCGCTCGCCGTCGCACAGGTAGGGCGCTGGCTCGCAAACCACGACGACGGAACCGCGTTTCCGAGCCGTTTGGAGCGTTCCCAGCGTGTCGCGCGATACGGTTCGGCACGGGCAGACCAGAACCGCGCGAAACCGAGCCCGGTCGAGGAGCGACGCTGCATCGGGTTCGTCTGCGACGATAAACGGGACTCCGAGATCCTCCAAGCGACGGATGGCAGAGCCCACCCACGCCCGGTAGTCGGTACCGGCTCCGTCCTCGGCGTGCGCCCACTCGTTGGATCGCGGCGCGATGACGAGCACGTCAGCGATGGGCTGTGCTTCCAGCGGGGCAACGGCTTCCGTCGCGCCCATCGCGACAGCGGCGAGAGGCGCAGGCGCGAGAGGGCCCGCGCCGTCGCGGTGGAACCGCATGACGCCGCCCACGAGGCGTGCCGTCAGCCCTTCGTAGAGCGCGACGGTGCGCGACGTGGACCTCCCGCCACGGTGCGACGACGCTCGGTCCTGGAGCACCGGGGTCACGCGCTGTGCGGTCAACGACACTGCGGACGGCGTCCACGGCGAGCTACGCCAGATCGCCAACTCAACGCCCAACTGCCTCGGCTCCAACGCTTGGCGCAGTCGATGCAGCGACACGCGAGTCGCCTCACGCACAGCCCGAAGCAACCGCAGCCGCGCCCGCACCGTCGGTTCCCCGGATGCAAACACCCAGGGCAACACCACCTCGGACGCGCTGCCGAGTTCCGCCCAGCAACGTTCGGTCGGGGAACCCCACGGCACAGAGAGCCCGTCGGGATCGTCACGAGGAGCCAAGTCGCTCGCGAGGACCACGCCGTCCGCATCTTCGGGTACAAAGGACAGCACAGCATCGGTCAGATCGGGGCTGAGCCAATCGACACGCGTCGGTACGGACGCCAACCCCACCAACGACCTCCCGCGCAGACGCATCCCCAGTTCGCGGCGCGACGCGGGCGAGTCCGTCGCGTCGCGGAGCATCGGCGAGATGTCGTAGAACGCGTTGGCGTGGTGTTCGTCGCCCCGCAGGTACCAGGTCCGAACAGAACCCACGGATTCGGAGCTCAACAGGACGGAGAGGTATTCGTCGCCGTTTGGGTCGCTGTCTGCGAATGCGAGGATTTCGGCGGCAAGGCGTATCGACCGCAGATGCGGGAACCGATCCGTCAGCATGCGCGACGATACGCGCCCCCATCGGACCCCTGCGGCATCGACGCTGACGGGACAGGTCGAGTTCATGCGGCTAGCCTATCGCTGTGTCCTCCGGGATCGGTTCATCGGCAGGCGTTGTCCCGTCTGCCCGGCGCGACGGACGCCCCAGCCGTTCGTCAGCTTCCTCCAACTGCTGGACGGGGTCCGGCGGAAGGTCGAAGGCGAGCTCGAAGGCGGGGCGATCCGCCCAACGGCTGAGACGCCAGGTGTCCAGCACTATCCATCGCCAGAGGCGATAGGACAGGACACCTTCGTACCGGCAGTAGGCTGTCCATCGCCGTGTCCACTCGATATCTGCGCCGATCATCCGCGCGAACGCTCCGAGGGCGAGCGGCGACCGTATCCGAGCAGACTTGCCCGACCTCGACGCGCCTCGGGATAGCATCAGCGAAGCGGCGTAGCCTGCGCGCGATGTCATCGAGCGACCCACGAGATCGGCGAGCGGGATCGCCGGAACCCGCGACATGACCGGCAGGCAACGAATCATGGCGACTCCCCGGTTCTGCAGCGCCCTGACGCGAGCCCACAGCGGCACTGGCATGGTCCAGTGACGTCGCGTCCACAGGTACTGGCGCAGGAACTCGCGCGGTACTGCCCATAGTCGCGTCGCCCGCAACGCGTCCACGGTGGTGCCCGCAGTGTCGGGTCGGTACAGACGCTGCTCGGCGTGGTTGCCCAGCACATCGCCCGGCTCTGCGAGCGACACTAGATGCATCGAAAGAGCCGCATCGGCGGGCTTCGGCTTACTGGGGTCGGGCAATCCCGCCTTCGGGATGGCGACGCGCATCCGCCCGGTCGCGACGACGTACGCCCACGCCTCGGACTGGTCCGGCAGGACGAGCGGTTGGTTGGGTTCCAGAGCGATCCGATGCGCTCCACGTTCCCACGCTGCCAGGTCGTGGTCCGACATGCGGGCGAGCAGATGCGCACGACCCAGATGCCACCAGTCGGTCTGGTAGGGGGTCTCGATGGGAGCCCGGCGTATCGGGACGTGATCGCGCATGGTTCCGCACGCTCCTCGGTCGTCGTCAGGACCGGAGCCGAGCTCCCAACTGCTCTTCGAGCACATGCGTGATCTGCGACTGGAAGCGATCCACCTCGGCATCCGTCAGCGTGCGGTCGGAGGAGCGATACTCCAGCGAGAACGCCAGGCTTTTCTCCTCTTCGGCGATCTGGTCGCCGGAGTAGACGTCGAACAGCGACACCGAAGCCAGCACGGACGGCGATACGGTATCGCGGATGGTTCGCATGACCGCCTCTGCCGGCACAGACGCGTCGACGACCACCGCAAGGTCCCGGTTCGAGCTCGGGAACAGCGGCAGTGGCTCCATCCAGCGCTCGGTTCGGGCGTTGGCTGCCAGCAAGTCCACGTCCATCTCGATGAGGAGTGTACGTCGGATCAGCTCGTAGTTGCTCAGCACGTCCGGGTGCACTTCGCCGAAGCGCGCCAGGATCTGATCGCCGATCCTGATCTCGGCGGTCCTACCGGGATGAAACGTCGGGTGCACCGACCGCTCCAGGTTCCACGACTGGACGCCGATGGATTCCAGAATCGCCTCCACGACTCCCTTGGCATCGTAGTAGTCCGGCTCGCGCACGTCCGACGACCAGTGCTTTCGCCGCGCTCCGCACAGCGCAGCGCCGAGCATCCAGCGCTCACGCGGCAGTTCGGACCTGGACCCGTCGTGGAAGACCCGCGACACCTCGAACAACGCGATGTGCTCCACCTGACGACGGCGGTTGTGTCGCACGTTCTCCATCAGGCTGGGGAGCAGCGACGTCCGCATGACCGACATCTCGGCGCTGAGCGGATTGGCGATGCGGAGCTCGTCGCGCAGGGGGTCCTCGCCACCGATCCGAATCCGGTCGAGGGACGCGGGCCCGTAGAAGCCATAGTTGCAGACCTCGCGGAACCCCGAAGCCACCATCACGGAGGCGATCCGACGTCGGAGCTGCATGTAGGGGTCCGGAACGCACCCTGGAGATTCGCCGACAGGAAGCGTCGTCGGAACGCTGGCGAATCCAGAGACCCGAACGATCTCTTCCACCAAGTCGATGTCGCGCGTCAGGTCGGGGCGGAACGTGGGCGCGACGACCACCAGCGGATCGCCTTCTTCGACGCCGCATCCCAAGCCCCGGAGGATCCGCACCATCTCGGATCCGGCGATGTCCGTACCGAGAAGGGCGTTAACGCGCTCAGGCTTCAGCTCGATTCGCTTCGCCTCGTGGCGCGCCGGGTACACGTCCACAACGCCGCGGCACGCCTCGCCGCCAGCGACCTGCAGGATGAGCTCCGCCGCGCGGTCGAGCGCGCGCAGGACACCCTCCGGGTCCGCTCCACGCTCGAACCGGAACGACGCCTCCGTCTTGAGCCCCAGCACTTTGGCGGTTCGTCGGATGCTGATCGGGTTGAAGTAGGCGCTCTCGAGAAGCACGTTCCGCGTTTCGGACGTGACCTCGCTGTGCCGACCGCCCATGATGCCCGCCAGCGCGACCGGCTTCTCGGCGTCGGCGATCACCAGCGTTTCGCTGGTCAGGTTGCGTTCTTCGCCGTCCAGGGTCTGGATCGACTCGTCAGCCATCGCTCGTCGAACGACGATTCGGTTCTCGGCGAGCCGGTCGTCGTCGAATGCGTGCAGTGGGTGACCCAGTTCCATCAGCACGTAGTTCGTCACGTCTACGACGTTGTTGATGGAACGCAAGCCCACGGCGTGCAGCCTTCGCACTAGCCACGCCGGAGACGGCGCGATGCGAACGCCTCGGATCACCCGGGCGGCGTACCGTGGACAGAGCTCGGGGTCTCGGACCTCAACCGTCGTGGCTTGCGATGTCGGTTCCTCGCCTTCAGCCACTATCGGTTTCGGCACGCGCAGCGACAGACCCTGGCTCGTGGCGATCTCCCGCGCCACCCCGACTATGCTGAGGCAGTCAGGACGGTTCGCCGCGACTCCCAGCTCGATTGCCGTGTCATCCAGTCCGAGAGCCTCGCGGAGCGGGGTGCCCACCGCTACCTCCGCCGGCAGCTCCATCAGTCCGCTGGCATCGTCGGAGAGCTGGAGCTCGCGAGCCGAACACAGCATGCCGTGCGACTCGACCCCGCGCACCGACGTGACGCGGATCGTCATGCCGCTGGGGAGTCGGGCCCCGTCGAGCGCCAACGGAGCCACCATACCAGGTCGAACGTTCGGCGCGCCACAGACGACGCGCACCGCACCGGAGCCGGTCTCCACGACGCAGACCGAGAGCTTGTCCGCATTGGGATGCGGCGACACGCTGGACACGCGCGCGACGATGACGCGGTCGATTCCTGGGTCCAAAGGCATCACTTCCTCTGCCTCCAGCCCGAGCATGGTCAGCCGCTGCGCCAGATCGTCCGGGGACAGCGCCGTGTCCACATACTCTCTCACCCACTTGGCGCTTATTCGCATGGTCAGCCCCTTGTCAGCACCATCGCAGCGGTCGTCTAGAACTGGGTCAGGAACCGCATGTCGTTCTCGAACAGGACACGAATGTCGTTGATCCCGTACCGCAACATGGCGATCCGATCCGGGCCCATGCCGAACGCGAACCCGGTGTAGACATCCGGGTCGTACCCGACACACCGGAACACCTCCGGGTCGACACATCCCGCGCCGAGGATCTCGATCCATCCGGTCCGCTTGCACACGCGGCAGCCCTCGCCGCCGCAGAAGAAGCACGAGACGTCCACTTCGGCGCTGGGCTCGGTGAACGGGAAGAAGCTGGGGCGGAATCGCACGCGCGTCGACGGTCCGAACATCTGGCGGGCAAACTCAGCCAGGATGCCCTTCAGATCACTGAACCGGATGTTCCGGTCCACCAGCAATCCTTCGACCTGGTGGAACATGGGACTGTGCGATACATCGGCGTCTTTCCGATAAACGCGACCCGGAGCGATGATCCGAATCGGGGGCTGGCGCTGTTCCATCGCGCGGACCTGGACGGGCGACGTGTGCGTCCGAAGCAACACGGTGTCCGTGATGTAGAAGGTGTCGTGCATGTCGCGCGCCGGGTGGTGCGCGGGCGTGTTCAACGCGTCGAAGTTGTAGTACTCCGTCTCGACCTCTGGACCCTCGACCTCCTCGAAACCCATTGCCAAGAATATCTCGCGGATCCGGTCGATAGTCTGCGTGATGGGGTGCAGTCCGCCTAGGTTAGGCTGTCTACCCGGAAGCGAGACATCGATGCCTTCGTCCTCGAGCGCGACGGGGCGCTCTGCCTCCTGCATACTGGTCTGGGCTGCGTCGAGAGCTTCGACGATCTCCCGACTCAGGGCATTGATGGCTTTTCCCCATGTCGGACGTTCCTCGTCCGCCAGCCCTGCGAGCGCTCGTCGCAGTTCGGTCAGGTTCCCTTTCCTACCCAGGAGCCTGATCCGGGCTGACTCAACGTCCTGGAGGGAGCTGACCTGCGCAAGCAGCGCTTGCGCCTCTTCCCGAATCGCGTCGATCTGCTCTTGCATCGAACGGTCTCCTCGGTGCCATGCCCGGGGGCGCGTGGGCAAACAAAAAACCCGACGTCTGTCGTTCACCTCCAGCGTGAGAACCACGCACGGAAGGGACGAAAGCGTCAGGCTCCTGGCGTTTCGGCGAGCCGAGCTCGCCCACGCACCGAAGCAGGGCTTCCGCGGTACCACCCTTCTTGGCGCCCATCGCCAGGGCGCCCGCTCTGTCATCCCGGTCACGGTGGGAACCGTCCCGCCCTACTACCAAGGGATTCAAGCGGGCAGCTCGCGAAGGAATTTCGGCGACTGATCCCGGAGGCAGCTTCCAGCCGGTGGCTGCCTCTCTCTGAGCGGGATGGCTCAGGCGCTTACTGCACTTCGGTCATCGCCTTTGCGCGCAGGTCGATCCAGCGGATCGACTCAGCCGGATACCGAGCTCTTCTTGGCGATCTCGACGAGCTGGGCGAATGCAGCGTCGTCGCTGATTGCCATTTCGGCGAGCACCTTGCGATTCAGGTCGACGCCCGCCTTGTTGAGTCCGTCGATGAGTCGGCTGTACGAGATGTCATGGATCCGGGCGGCGGCGTTGATACGCGCGATCCAGAGGCGGCGGTACTCGCCCTTCTTCTTCCTCCGGTCGCGGTACGCGTAGTTCCAGCCCTTCTCCAATCCTTCACGGGCAGATCGAATCAGATTGTTCCGACCGCCCCGAAAGCCTTTCGTGTGGCGCAGCGTGTTCTTCTTGTGCTTACGGGCAGCGACGCCCCGTTTGATCCGTGCCATCGAGTCGATCTCCGATTGCGGCGTCTAGCCGTAAGGAAGGAGCCTCTTGACGCGCCCCTCGTCGCTCGCGTGGACGTATGCAGGCCGCTCGAGACGGCGCTTGCGGGCAGAGCTCTTCCGCTCGAAGTAGTGGTTGTTGCTGGCATGGACGCGCTTGAACTTGCCCCCACCCGTCTTCTTGAACCGCTTGGCAGCGCCCTTGTGCGTCTTCATCTTCGGCATGGAGAATTCCTTACATGCGCCGTCGCGTCAACGCATCACATCCGCAAGGCAATAGTATATCACACGGGCGAGCGTCTCGTCGCGCCTATGTGTTCGCCGCCGCATCACCGCGCGGAGCCAGCAGCAGCGCCATGGACCGCCCCTCGAGCCTCGGCGCCTGCTCGACGACGCTGAGCTCCTTCAGCTCTTCGGCGAAGCGCCTCAGCAGGTCTTCGCCCAGCTCCGAGTGGACCACCTGCCTGCCGCGGAACCGGATCGTCGCGCGAACCTTGGCGCCCTCCTTGAGGAACTCCTCGGCGTGCCGCAGCCGGTACTCGACATCGTGATCCGCCATCGCAGGATACAGGCGGATCTCCTTGATCTCGATCACCTTCTGGTTCTTGCGCGCGGCTCGGGCACGCTTCGCCTGCTCGTAGCGGAACTTGCTGTAGTTCATCACCCGACAGACCGGGGGGCGCCCATCGGGTGCGACCTCGACCAGGTCTAGCTCGCGCTCCTGCGCGATCCGATAGGCGTCCTCGGACGACATGATACCCAGCTGCTCGCCGTTCTCGTCGATCAGGCGGACCTGCCGAGCGCGTACTTGGTCGTTCACGCGCGTGCGGTCGGCAGCTTGTCCGAAGGTACGTCGCGACTGTCGGGTATTCATCGTTTTGAGCGTATTTCCTCCTGAATCGACTCCAGGAACGATTCGAGGTTCGTGCCGCCCCGGTTCTCGCCTGAGCGTGTCCGCACCGACACCGTGCGTTCCTCGACCTCCCGATTGCCGATCACCAGCATATACGGGATCTTCGCTAGCTGCGCCTCACGCACCTTCAGACCGAGCTTCTCGTTCCTGTAGTCGCCCTCGACACGGATTCCCGCTGCCTTGAGCGCATTCTGCACTTCCGTCGCGTAGGCATCGTGGTCGGCGGTGATCGTCAGAACGACCGCCTGCGTGGGAGCCAGCCAGACCGGGAAGGCTCCTCCATAGTGTTCGACAAAGACGGCGAAGAACCGTTCGACGCTCCCCAGGAGGGCGCGGTGGATCATGTACGGACGGTGCTCTCGCCCATCCTCGCCGACGTAAGTGACGTCGAAGCGTTCCGGCAGGTTGAAGTCGAACTGGATCGTCGAGCACTGCCACGACCTGCCCAGAGCGTCGCGGATCTTCAGATCGATCTTGGGCCCGTAGAAGGCTCCGCCTCCGTCGTCCACTTCGTACGGAAGACCCGCGCGGTCAAGAGCGCCGCGCAGAGCCGCTTCTGCGGATGTCCACTGCGTCGGATCGCCGACCGACTTCTCGGGCCGCGTCGAGAGATAGGTCTCGAACTCCGTGAACCCGAAGGCTCGCAGCAGATCGAGGCAGAAGCCGAGCGTACGGCTGATCTCCTCCGGCATCTGCTCGGGGCGGCAGAAGATGTGGGCGTCGTCCTGCGTGAAGCTCCGAACCCGGTTCAGCCCGTGCAGCGTGCCGGCGCGCTCGTACCGGTAGACGGTGCCCAACTCGGCGAGCCGCATCGGCAGCTCCCGGTAGGAGTGCAGCCGGCTTTTGTAGATCAGAATGTGGAACGGGCAGTTCATGGGCTTCAGGTAGTAATCCTGACCGTCGATGTCCATCGGCGAGTACATGCTGTCGGCATAGAAATCGAGATGCCCGCTCGTTTCCCACAGATGGGCTCGCCCGATGTGCGGCGAGTAGACGAAGTCGTAGCCGCCTTCGAGGTGTCGCGACTTCCAGAACTCCTCGATGAGATGGCGGACGAACGCCCCTTTGGGATGCCACAGGACCAGACCGCCGCCCAGGTCGGGCTGCGTGCTGTAGAGGTCGAGCTGCTTACCGAGCCGCCGATGGTCGCGGCGTTCCGCCTCTTCCAGCCGCTTCAGGTAGTCGTCGAGCTGCGCCTGGGTCTCCCAGGCGGTTCCGTAGATCCGCTGGAGCTGCGTGTTTTCCTCATCGCCGCGCCAGTACGCGCCCGAGGTGTTCAGGAGCTTCACGATGCGAAGTCTGCCTGTGCTGGGCACGTGCGGACCTCGGCACAGATCAGTGAACTCGCCCTGTCGGTAGATCGAGACGGTCGCGTCTTCGATGCCGTCGAGAATCTCGCGCTTGTACGGCTCGTTCATCGCGTCGAACACCGGGTAGGCGCTCTCGCGCGACACGTCTTCCCGCGAGTAGGAGTAGTCCGCTTCGATGATGCGGCGCATCTCCTCTTCGATCTTCACCAGGTCGTCGGGCGTGAAGGGCTCGGTGTCGAAGTCGTAGTAGAACCCGTCGTCGATGGCTGGACCGATGGTCACCTTCGCGCCGGGACGCAGCCGCTGAACAGCTTGCGCCATCACGTGCGCCGCGCTGTGACGGTAGACTTCCTTGCCGTCGGGGCTGTCGAACGTGCAGAATGTCGCCGTCGCGTCTTCCGTGATCGGCGTCGAAAGGTCCCGCAGAACGCCGTTCAGGCGAACCGCGAGGGCGTCCTTCGCGAGCCTCTGACCGATGGACTGCGCCACTGCGAGCGCAGTGGAACCTTGAGCCACCTCTTTCACGGAACCGTCCGGCAACGTGATTTTGACGACAGCCATGGACCCTACCTCGAGCCGAGCGAAGACAGATCGTGCCGATGCGACAGGAACGAAAAAAGAGCCTTCATCAGGCTCTTCCACGTAGAGCGTCGCATCGCTCGGTGATGGAACAACGGTCTGCGCAACGTGCTATAGGGTTGTCCCTCCGATGCGATGCGTGCCGCCGTACGGGAAGGATGATCGGTTCGTGGTGGGTGGTAGTGGACTTGAACCACTGACCTCTTGCATGTCAAGCAAGCACTCTAACCATCTGAGCTAACCACCCGCAGATTTCAGTGGAGGCGACGGTCGGAATCGAACCGACGATCGGGGTTTTGCAGACCCCTGCCTTAGCCACTTGGCTACGTCGCCGTAGGGGCTACGTGAGACGGCGGCGTCCATGGAGCGGGAGACGGGATTTGAACCCGCGACATCAACCTTGGCAAGGTTGCGCTCTACCCCTGAGCTACTCCCGCGCGCCACGACCGTCCGCAGACTCGCTCGATGTCCCTGCGGTGCTGTAAAGTCTAACATCCGCCCATGTAGGTGTCAACGCCAATTCGGTGCGTATGGACACCTGTGAGGGCCCCGACTACCGCCGTGGGCCCACGGACTCCATGTCGATCGGGCGGAACCCAACGTCCCACGCTGGAGAGTCTGACAGCAGCGTGAAGTCGCCATTGGAGGGGTCGCGGAACCCCGGGTCGGCGATCACCGTGCCGGCGTCCATCCCTGACGACGTCCACTCCGCCCACGTCTTGCCAGCCGGAGTGATCGGCTTGCCGCTCGTGTCGAAGTAGAGATTGCCCGCCATGACGACGTTCAGCTCGGACCAATTGCCGCCCAGCAGGTTCCCTTCGCTCCAGTAGACGATGTTCCGCGTGAACACGAAGGGGTCAGGGCGCGTCCGGCAGATCTGAGCCTCGCCGGACAGCGCGAAGATGTTGTTCCGAACCAGATTGTCCTTGCCGTAGTGGAGATGGAACCCACACCGATTCGTCCGGTAGACGATGTTGTCTTCGATGACGAGATGGCTGGAACCTTCGTCGGGGTAAATGCCCCACCCGCCGTACCCGCGCGATGTGATGTCGTGGATGAGGTTGTTGCGGACCGTCGTTCCCGGCGCGACGCCGAGCAGGTAGATGGCTCCCATGTCGCTGAGCCAGCCCTGTCCAATCGTGTAGATGTGGTTCTGCTCGATCCGGTTGTGAGTTGCGAGGCTCCTGCCGTAGCCCCACGACCACCCGACTGAGATGCCGGTGTAATAGAAGTCGTGGATGTCGTTGTGTGCGACGACGTTCCCGCCGCTATGACCGATCCAGACGCCCACCGCGCTATGGAACACACGCCCGCCGGAAGAGATCACGTTGTCGGTCACCGTGTTCCGATGCGTCTGCTCTGCCGCCAGCTCGCGGATCGACGTCTCGCCGATCTTGACGCCGCCGGCTCCCAGGTCGGTGATCGTGTTGCGGACGATCGTGTTGTCCTGACAACCCCGCTCCAGCTCGATGCCGTAGGTGCCGACGTGAGCGACCGTGCAGTCTTCGATGACGCAGTCCCTCGCGCCGCGCATGCGGATGGCTCCAGGCACGCCAAACGCCGCCTGGACCATCCCACCGATGTCCTTGTTGGGCCACTCCGGTTCGTAGCTGTCGGACAACCACCATTCCGCATGGCTGAAGGTCAGCCCCTGAAGCCGGATATGATCGACCGTCTTCCCGCTCTCCGGCTCGCCGGAGAACCTCACGACCTGTGGATGCACCGCGATCACCGCCTCGAACGTCGCGATGTCTTCGCCCGGCATGGGCAGGTAGTAGAGCGTGCCCGACTTGCGATGGATCACCCATTCGCCGGGCTGGTCGAGAGCCGCCAGCACGTTCTCGACGTAGTAGATGCAGCCCTTCTTGCCGTGGTCGCCCGTCATGCGGAAGACGCTCCGCTTGGCGAACGTGGCGATGCGAGACGCCTCATCGACGCTTGCGATGGGCAGATGGGAATCGACCCAGAAGTGGAGGGGAACCACTTCGCCTTCGTCCGCGTCGTCCCACGCCTTCAGGTCGCCGGGAGCGAACTCGAAGCGCGTCTGTCCCTCGTGCCACGGCGTATCGTCTTTCACGTCCGGCAGCGCCGCGACCTCGAACCATCCCGCGTTTGGCATGCGAGCGCGGAGTCGGCGCTCGCCGTTGACGAACAACTGCCGCAGGTCGCGAGCCCCGCGGGCGACCTCGGGAATCTGCGCGGTCCACACGGTCTGACCGTTGACCTTAGCAGGTCGCCATCCGTTCAGCCGACGTCCTGCGCTCAACACGGGCTTCTCACCAGGGTACGCTGCGTAGGTGATGGGAGCCGACGATGTTCCAGAATCCGCCGATGTGAACTCCAACGGCTGTTCGAGGTAGTACGTGCCTTCGCGGACCCATACCGTCACCGGTTCCTTCCCGGCATGGCTGCGCGCCGCCGTCACCGCCGCACAAACGGTCGCGAGAGGCCCGTCTGTGCCAGCCGAGTTGGGCGACGCTGCCTTCCCCGACCATGCGTCGTTGCCGATCGGTGCAACGTAGAGTTCCATGGCGCTCACCTGTCCGTGGATGGAGTGGCTCACAGCGATCCAAATGGCAAGCATGGTGGCGCAGCGGCAGAGGCTGCGGAGTGTCATCGCGTGTCCTCTCGCCAGTGTGGTATTCGAGAATAGCCTACGAGACGATGACCCACAACGCCTGATGGCACTGCTTGTGCCGGATAGCACGATATGGGATACATGCCGCACCGGAGAGAGCGTCAGGTCCTAAAGGAGCATCCGATGAAGGCGCGGAATCCACAGATCCCCTATTCGCACGAGGACTTGTTCGGACGCGGCGCGGCTCGCATCTACACCGGCAGAGAGCTCGACGAGATCGCGTTCCCCTTGGGCGGGATCGGCACCGGCATGATCTCCCTCGGTGGCTGGGGACAACTGCGCGACTTCGAGGTGTTCAACCGACCGCACAAGGGCTTGGCGTTCAACTACACGTTCTTCACGCTCTTCGCCAAGAAGGGCGACGACGCGCCAGTCACCCGGGTCGTCCAGGGTCCGGTCAGCGGCGCCAACTTCACGGCTGGCGGCTCGGGCATCACGCGCCTCGACGGCTCTGGCTTGCCGCACTTCCGAGCAGTCCAGTTCGTCGGGTCCTTTCCCATCGCCCGACTGGACTTCGATGATCCCAAGATGCCCCTGACCGTCTCGATGGAGGCGTTCAATCCTTTCATCCCGCTGAACCCCGACGATTCCGGTCTGCCGGCGGCGATGTTCCTGTTCCACCTGTCCAATCCGTCGGATGAACCGGTCGAAGCCGTCCTTTTCGCCAACCTCGAGAACAAGTCGGGTCACCCGGAGCCCGGCAACGGCGTCATCGAGTACTTCGAGCACGCGGACGTGCGCGGGCTGCGGATGTCCACCACCAAGTACCCGGAGGATTCGCCGCGCTATGGCTCCTTCGCGTTGGCGACGCCGCACCGCGAACTGAACGTCCAGACCCACTGGTTCCGTGGCGGTTGGTTCGACTCGCTCCACCGCTTCTGGGACCAGGCGAGCGAGGGAGAGCTCGAGGAGGACCGCGAGCCCGCCACCGCAGAGCGCGGAACCGATATCGGCTCCATCGGCTTGCGTGTCACGGTCGCTCCCGGCGAGTCCACGACCTTGCCCGTGTGGATCATTTGGCACACGCCCAACTTCGTCAAGTATTGGGGCGGCGCCGATCCGAAACCGGTCTGGCGGAACCATTACGCGACGCGGTTCGCGGATGCGGTCGCCGTCGCGGACTACCTCGGCACCCACCACGAGCGCCTCGAATCCCAGACGCGCGAGTTCTCGGCGGCGCTCTACGAATCGACGCTGCCGGCTCCCGTGCTCGACGCGGTGAGTTCCCAGATTTCCATTCTCAAGTCGCCGACCTGTCTGCGGCTTGAGGACGGGACGTTCTACGGCTGGGAGGGGTGCAGCCCCGAAAGCGGCTGTTGCGAGGGTACCTGCACGCACGTCTGGAACTACGCCCAGGCGCTGCCGTTCCTGTTCCCATCGCTCGAACGCTCGATCCGCGACTCCGACTACGCGTTCAACCTTCACGGCGATGGCCACATGACGTTCCGCATGCCACTCCCGCTGGGCGTGATCCCGGAGGCGTCGTTCCATGCCGCCGCCGATGGGCAGTTGGGCGGCATCATGAAGGTCTATCGCGAGTGGCTCGTCTGCGGCGACGAAGCGTGGCTCCGCAAAGTCTGGCCCCAGGTGAAACAGTCGCTCGGATACGCCTTCACGCATTGGGACAAGGACAAGGACGGCGTAATCGAGGGTGTCCAACACAACACCTACGACATCGAGTTCCACGGTCCGAACACGATGATCGGCAGCTTCTACCTAGGCGCGCTCCGCGCCGCCGAGGAGATGGCGCGCCATCTCGACGAATCCGATGTCGCCGCAGAGCTGAGGCGCGTGTTCGAGAGCGGCAGTCGGAAGATGGACGAAACGCTCTTCAACGGCGAGTTCTACATCCACGACGTCAAAGTCGAAGGTCGAGAGAACGAGACGCTCGATCCCAAGAGCCTCGACTTCCCGAAGTACCAGTATGGCATCGGCTGTCTGTCCGACCAGATGATCGGGCAGTGGTTCGCGCGGCTCCTTCATCTGGGCGATCTGTTCGACGCGGACAAGGTGCGCAAGACGATGGCGTCGATCTTCCGCTACAACTGGAAGTCGGACTTGTCCGACCATCCGAACCCTCAGCGGATCTACGCCGTGAATGACGAGGCGGGTCTGCTCCTGGCGTCATGGCCCCGGGGCGGACGGCCTGCGCTGCCGTTCGTCTACTCGGACGAAGTCTGGTGCGGGATCGAGTACCAGGTCGCCAGCCATCTGATCTACGAAGGGCTCGTCGAGGAGGGCATCGCGGTCGTCAAGGGTGTCCGCGACCGTCACACGGGCGTTCGGCGGAACCCGTGGAATGAGTTCGAGTGCGGGCACCATTACGCCCGTTCGATGGCGTCGTACTCGGTGCTCGTCGCGCTGTCCGACCTGCTCTACACCGCGCACGCCAAGAGGCTCCACTTCGCCCCGCGCGTGTATCAGGACGACTTCGCCTGCTTCCTGTCGGTGGATTCGGGATGGGGCGTTGTCCGCCAGTCGCTCCGACAAGGGGTCAAGCGCGTCGAGGTCGATGTGCGATACGGGGAACTCGCGCTCCGCACCGTGTCCCTGGGATTCGCCATGTCGAATCCGCGCACCATCTCGAACGGCGGCAGGATCGAGTGCTCCGCCTCGACACGCGACGGCAGGACGCAGATTGCGCTGGACCGCGACGTGACGCTCCGCGCTGGGCAGACCCTCTCCATCGTCGATTGGGAGTAGACCTTCTGCGTCGACACCGCGCGATCTATGCAAGGGAGCGGACAGAATGGACAGCAACGATCGGTTCGTTGTCCGAGACCTCGCCAAGCGATGGGTCGAGCTTGCGAACCTGCCGGTCATGGAGGAACGCAAGCGCCTCTGGACGCTCGAGAAGGACCTGCGCGCGGAGCGTCCCATGGTCCTCTTCGAGACGTGGACGCTCGAGCGATACGTCGACACGAGCGAGCTCGTGTGTCAGGACGCGGCCTGTCGCGGACTCGAACGCCACATGCGGCATGTGATCCGTCACGTCGAGGAGGTCGGGGACGATATCGTCGTCGAGCCGGTCTGGAAGATGGGTTGGCACGTGTCGGGCCCCGACTACGGCGTGACGATCCCGCGCACGCACGCGACCGATCACGTCGGCGGTACGACGGGCTACTCCTATGAGCACCCGATCCAGACGCCGGCGGATGTCGACCGGCTCAAGCCACGGTCATGGACGGTGGATCGCGAAGGGAGCCGTGCCGCACACGAGCGAATCGCCGATCTCATCGGCGATATCATGCCGGTCACGCTCCACGGCATCCGTGGGTTCCACAGCCCGTTGACCCAAGACCTGTTCAAGCTCGTCGGCAATGCGAACCTGATGGTCTGGGTCTTCGACGAGCCGGAAGCGATCCACCGGATCATGTCCTACCTGCGCGATGACCGCGTCGCGTACCACGAGTTCCTGGAGCTGGAAGGACTGCTAGGGCTCAACAACGACTCGACGTTGGTCGGCTCCGGCAGTCCCGGGTTCACAACCGTCCTGCCTCAATCCGGCTACAACGGCACGGCGCGGCTCCGCGACCTGTGGATATGGGCGGAATCGCAGGAGACGGCTGGCATCTCTCCCGCGATGTTCGACGAATTCTTCCTGCCCTACATCGCCGATGTCGCCGCGCAGTTCGGGTTGATCTACTACGGTTGCTGCGAGCCCGTCAGCGACCGGTGGGACATGATCATCCGGGCGATCCCGCACGTACGCGCCGTGTCCATCTCGCCCTGGTGCGACATGGAGCTCATCGGACAGAAGCTGGGCAAGACGTGCGTCTTCGCCCGCAAGCCGAAGCCGTGGCTCATCAGCGGCTACACGCCGGACTGGGACGGTCTGCGCAAGGACATTCAGGAGACGCTGTCCGCATCGCGCGACTGCAACACCGAGCTCGTTTTCCGTGATGTCTACCGCATCGAAGGCGACCGTCCACGCCTGGCGCGCTGGGCAGCCATGGTGCGCGAGGAGATCGACCGCAGGCTGTAGAGGTACCGAGGGAACCATGGGCCGCACGCTGCTGGGAGTCGCAGAGCTGCTCGGACTCGGAGTCTGGATCGGCGCGATCACGCTCTTCTCTGCGGTCACCGCCCCGACTGCATTCCGAGCGCTCGATGCCGAGCACGCCGGTATCTACATCCGATCCGCGTTCCCGGCGTACTACACGTTCTGCATGATCGTGGGCGGGCTGGCGCTGATCGCCGGAGCCGCGTATCGCGTTGCCGCACGCGACCTGTCCGGGTTGTCCGTGCTGACGGCAGCGCTGGTGGGCATCATGCTGGGAACCACAGTCTACGCGCGCATCGGGTTGATGCCACGAGTCGAGGCGAGCCGCGTTGCGCGGAATCAGGCTGTCGAAGGCTCTGCCGAATACGCGGATGCGCAGGCGGCGTTCCGCGTCGGGCACACCCTGTCCGTAGTGCTGAACGCCCTCGTCTGGCTGCTGGGGGTTGCAGTGTTCGTCCTCGTCCTGCTCGCGCGCTACGCTTGGCGTGTCTGATGGGCACCGCCGTCCGGCGCGCGGCGATCCGTCACGTATCGACGTGGACCGCCTGGCTCCGCCAACCCGAGAACGCGCTCTTCGTTCTCCTGATCGCCGCCCATCTCGTCCCCATCTGGGCGTTCCGGTACTTCCCGACGCAGGACGGCGGAGAGCACCTCAACAACGCCAACATCCTGCGCCGTTACTTCACGGCTGAGGGAGCCCACTTCCGCGAGTACTTCGTCCTCAACCTGCGCCCGGACCCGAACTGGAGCGGACATCTGGTTCTGGCGGCGCTGCTGACCGTCCTGCCCGCCATCCTCGCCGAGAAGCTCTTCGTGTCGGCGTACATCGTGCTGCTTCCCGTCTCCGCCCGGTACGCCCTGCGCGCGATACGCCCTGACGCCGGCTGGCTCGCGGTACTCGCGTTCCCGTTCATCCTCAACTTCCTGCTTCACATGGGGTTCTACAACTTCGCCTTCAGCCTGCCGGCGTTCTTCCTCGTCGTCGGCTACTGGATGCTCCACAAGGAGTGCATAGGGTTCCGCGAAACGGTCGTGTTCACCGGTCTGTCGCTCGCGCTCTACTTCACGCATCCGGTCACCTACGTGATGGCGTCCGTCCTGGTCGTGGCAGCCGGCTTGGGGTTCACTTTGCAGCACGCCTGCCTCATGGCTGGAACCCGTCAGTGGCACGCCCGAGCTCTCTGGCAGGGCTTTCGTCGACGCGTTTTCACAGCGGCGTACGCAGCCCTTCCGTCGATCTGTCTGCTGGCGGCGTTCGTGGGGTCGAGGTCTCGGCAACCCGGAGCGCGCGCCGTGGGCATGTGGCGCAGGCTCCGCACGCTCGACACGCTCATCTCGTATGCGGAACCCGAAGTCCGATTGACAGCCGCCGTAGCAGGCTTGTTCGCCATCGTCGCCGCGTACCT
>VGLH01000009.1 GCA_016866785.1 Candidatus Poribacteria bacterium | reverse complement strand
GAGGAATCCCTGAGCGCCCGCGTGGTGGTCGCAGAACCGGACGCCCGATGCCGACTCGACCGCGACGCCTGTTCTTACAGCACGCGCGTTCGGCACGAGGTCGTCCACGATGAAACCGCCGAACCACTTCTCCACGTCGGCTCCGAAGAAGTGGGCTGTCAGCATCCCGCGACGGGGCGGCAGCGAGCCGAAGTCGTCCTCGCCCACGAACACGACGGACTCCCGCTTCAGGTTTTCCGCGATCCGCGCGTAGTGACGCTTCCGCTCATCGAGCTTTTCCTCGACACTTCTCCCGCGCCCGTGATAGATATCCATGCTGGCGACGACGATCCGCCGGAGCCCATGCGCGATGAGCTCCGCCACGAGCCGGCGCGACTGGCGCGGCGAACGCAGGAAGTCGCCATTGGTCTGGATCGACAGCAGGGGCCCGTCGCCGAACCGCTCGGAACAGGCGCGGAGCGTGTGAAGCGTCAGCGGCAGCACGTCCGGGTGGAGCACCTCGCCGCCGCTGATCTCGATCTCGCGAACGCGGTCGGGCAGGTTCGCTACGACGCGGTCGACGTCGGCGAACGACATCGACGCGCCGTGGGGGCCCGATCCGTTGAGGCAGTGGGCGCAGGTCTCGAACCGCACGCCGCCGGACGTGTCGCGCATGGCGACGCCGTTGTTGCACCGCGTCGTGATGACGAGGTAGACGGAATCCTTCGACCGAAGGTCGTCAGGCAAGGCTTCCGGCGGGACGCAGACCGATTGGGCGAGCGCGAACAAGTCGGCGAACGAGGTTCCCGCGAGCCCAGCGCCGGCAAGCCCCTCGGCGAAGCGGTCCGCGACCGTCCGGTTGGCGTCGAGGAACTCGCGCGAGCGGATGGCGCGCGCCCACGCGATCAGCGCATCGATGGGTGAAGGGTGCGTGTGGGTCGGCATGACGTCCTCATGTCGCACGGCGTCGCTGTGTCACCGGTCGCGACGTTCGTGACCCCAGTGTAGGCATCCAGGAACCCAGAGGCAAAACGGCGCTCCGTGCGCGATCAAGAATCGGGAGGACATCGTGTCCGACAACCCGCTGCCGACGGTCGAGGATCGTGTCATCGAGACGGCGTGGGGCAGGTGCATCGGGCACCGCGCCCAGTGGGAGGGCGGTCAGTACTGCGCCCTGCTGACGAACCGAGGGATTGTCGGATGCGGCGCGTACGACGTTGCCACGCTGGAGCGGTTCGGGCAGATCGTCGCTGTCGCGCGCGGAACGCCGGAGCACCCACTCGTCTATCCCGAAGACCTCTTCGACGCTCGGATCGCCGCCGCGACAAGACACGCTCGGGACGCGGGCATCCGCGAAGGTATGACCGGCTCCGAGGCGCTTCGCGTACTGCTCGAACTGCGCTAGTCGAGTCCGGCTTCCGCGAGGAGAGTTCGGAGGTACTCCAGGTCGCGGCGCGTCTGCTCGGTCAGTCCCGCGATGCCGCGCTCGTAGAAGTTATGCATGCAGAGGGGTCCCCGGAATCCCGTTCGAGCCAGCGCGGCGAACACTTCACGCCAATCGACCTGACCCTCGCTCAACGTCGTCCATTCGCGCCGCCATCGGAGCCGGTAGTCCGGACCCGTTGGAGCCAGGAACGCCGCCGCGTTCTTGACGCCCACCATGCACAGGTAGTCGCCCAGCGCATCGAAGCCCTTGTCCCACGACTCGTAGCCCTCTTGGCAGATCATGTTCGCCGGGTCGTGGTGAACGCCGATGTAGCGCGGATCGAACCCCTGGACGAGAAACAGCGATGCCGTCGCCGTCGCGTGAAGCGTTCCGCCGTGCGTCTGGAAGAAGACGCGGATGCCGTGCTTGGCGCCCAGCTTCTCGAAGTGCGCCAGCGTGCGACGCGCGGAGTCAAACGAGCTGGCGAAGGTTCCGAAGCCCTCGTAGGGAAAGCCTTTGAGCCGGAACTGCTGGATGCCGTTCTCCGCCATCGTCGCGACGGCGTGCTCCAGGTCGGGGTCGGTGATATCGACGTAGTCCGTCGTCGCGTTGTCTGTCGATAGCCCGAAATCGTGCATGGTTCGCACGAACTCGGGTAGGCTCTCCGCGAGTGTGTCCGCCGTGACCCAGTATCCGTCGCGCACCATGACGTCGACGCCGTCGAAGCCGATGGAGCGCAGCGTCTGCCCGAGCTCCGAGCTCGTCAGGGTCTGGAAGAACTTGGGGAACACGACGCATTCCATGGCGCTCCTCCTTCGTGCGTTGCCGGGAGCCAGTATACGCTCGCTGGGGTCTGTGCAGAACGCGTGCCGTCGGAACTGCGACCAACGCGAGCTTGTTCCCGCGCGAGCGTTGGTCTATACTCGCATCGGTTCCGTCAGGGACCGATGTCCGTGTTGGGTGACAACAGAGGAGGACGCATCATGGCGGGACAAGTCCCGTTGATCAGTTCCGGTTCCGCGGGTCCATTGGGTGCGGTTCACCTTCCGCGCCTGTGGCAGAAGCTACTGCTCGGCTCCAAGGGTCTGCTTCACGAAGACTGGGACCTATGCGGCGACGGCTTCGACCAGTTGACCCTCGACGATCTCGGCTTGGACCGCTCCAAGACCATCGCCTTCGTCAATCAGAATCTGCCGACGTACCCGCAGTTCGAGGCGTGGGTGCGCGCGAACGGCACGAAGCTGACCGAGTCCGACATCGAGAAGCACAATGCCGCGGTTCGCGGATACGAGCATGGCGACGACACGCGCTCCGGGATTCTCGGCGCCAACGGCATTGAGGACGACCGCACGATCCGTGACGCCGTGCGCCTGAACGAACTCGAGGACTGGCTGGCGTTCCACGGGAGCGTCACAGGCTGACACCAGCGCGATGCCTCGTGGCTCGTACGCATGCCCACCCGACAACGGTGGGCATTTTGCCGAACGAACGGAGCGAAGAAGATGGAAAAGAACGACCTCCGGATCGGTTTCGTCGGTGTCGGGAGAATGGGCGCGAACATGGCTCGCCGCCTGCGCGACGCTGGGTACGCGGTCGCCGCCGTCTACGACATCGACAAGGCGCGCTCGACGGAGCTCGCCGGTGAGCTCGGGTGCGAAGCCGCCGCGACGTTGGCGCGGATCACCGAGTTGTCCGATGTCGTCATCACGGTCGTGACGGACGACGCAGCGATGCGGCGCATCTACGCGGACAACGCCGACGACTCGCTGCTCGTCCACGCAGACGGCAAACTGTTCATCAACTGCGCGACGATCACGCCGGGCGTTCACGTCGAAGTGGAAGCCCTTTGCGCCCGGCACGGGGCTCAGAGCCTCGAAGCGTGCATGGCGAGCAGCATCACCCAGGCGCGGCAGGGGACGCTCTACCTGATGGTCGGCGGCTCACCCGACGCCTATGAGCGCGCCAAACCCATCCTGGAAACGCTGAGCTCGGCGCTCCGGTACATCGGGCCCGCTGGCAAGGCGGCGCAGGTGAAGGCGCTGGTCAACATGGTGATGAATATCAACACGGCGGCGCTCGCCGAGGGGTTGGGGCTCGGTGACGCCCTCGGGCTCGATCTGTCGATGCTCCGCGAGGTGTTCAGCCAGACGGGAGCCAACTCTCGCGTCCTCGAAACCGACGGCGAGGACATGCAGAACCGCGACCACGACTGCTACTTCTCCGCCGCCCACGCCGCGAAGGACTCCGGCATCGCCGTAGCACTCGCCGAGGAGGAACACCTCGACCTGCCCCTGGCGAAAGCGACTCTCGAGCAGTTCCGCCGCATGGTTGCCATCGGCAAGGGCGAACTCGACAAGTCCGGCGTCGCGGAGCTCACTTTCCGAGGCAGGTCGTAACCATCCATGGCAGACGATATGGCAGGAGCGCCCTCGTTGCTGATCGACGGACACGCCGACACGCTTCACCGCGTCTGGGAGGGCAGCCCCCGCTTCGATCAGCGACTCGCCGCCACGGACTTCGACCTGCCGCGAGCGCATCAGGTGGGGCTGACCGCTCAGTTTCTCGCCATCGCGCCTGTTTGCGGTAGCGCCTACCGGGAGCCCTTCCCGCGCTGGGCGCTCACCATCCTCGACGTGTTCCACCGCGTTGTTCAGACTCACACCGACGCGATCATCCTGGGAACCGACTCGCGGAGCGTTCTCGACGCCCAGCGCGACGGCAAGCTCGCCGTGTTCGTGACGCTCGAAGGCGGCGACTTCCTCGACGGCGAGATCGGGCTTCTGCGGATGTTCCACCGTCTCGGCGTCCGACTGCTGGGTCTGACGCACTTCCGGCGGAACGCCATCGCGGACTCGACGCGCCAGAACAGCACCGGCGGGCGGCTGACGCCCTTCGGCGTGCAGGTGATGTCAGAGCTCGAACGACTCGGCATCGTCTGCGATCTGGCGCACATCTCCGACTCGTGCTTCGAACACGCCATCGACATCGCGCAGAAACCGGTCGTATTCTCGCACGGGAACGCCCGCGCCCTCTGCCCGCACGAGCGGAACCTGACCGACGACCAGATGCGACGGATCGCCCGGAACGGCGGACTGATGGGCATGTCCATCGTGCCGTTCTTCATCGACGCGCACGTGCCGACGTTCGGGCGGTTCATGGATCACATGGACCACGCGATCCAGACGGCGGGCGTCGAGCATGTCGCGTTGGGGTCGGACTTCGACGGCTTCGACGATCCGCGAGTGCCGGGGCTCGAGAACATCCTCTGCTACCCACGGATCGCCGAGGCGCTGCTGGAACGCGGCTACTCCGAGCCGGATGTCGCCCAGGTGATGGGCGGCAACTGGCTCCGGGTCATCCGCGCCGTGATGGACTAGCTCTTCGTCTCGCGCGGCAGGACGCCGTAGACCTCGACCTCACGGACTCGGGCTGGCGACTCGACGATGACCCGCCAGAACTCCATCCACGTCCCGCCAACCGTGCGCTGCACGTGATCGAGGATCTTGTCCGACGGATCGGGAGCCAGCTTGTTGACGATCTGGTCTTCGACGGTTCGCGAGACGGCGATCCGTATGCGGTCCGTCACGAAGTTGATCCCGGTGATCGTGAAGAGCGGCTGGATGGAGCGCTCGAAGCTGTCCACGTCCCGCCGCTGCCACACCGTCTTGACCACCTGCCAGTCCGACCGCTCCGCGTCCCAGTAGGAGACGGTGAATCGGTAGAGGTTGTGGTTCACGATGCGAATGCGGCGCACGCGCTTCGGTTCCGGGAACTGGACCACGAACTCGCGCGGATCGGCTTTGACGGGCGTGCTCGCGACGGTGGTCGGCTTGCCGT
Organism: Candidatus Poribacteria bacterium; assembly: GCA_016866785.1. Classification (NCBI taxonomy): domain Bacteria; phylum Candidatus Poribacteria; species Candidatus Poribacteria bacterium. The sequence goes on along the minus strand of VGLH01000009.1, from coordinate 49,203 downwards.
CGATGAGCGCTTCGTGGTTGGCGGTCGCCCCGTAGGCGTCGAGGGCGTAGTTCTCGCTCCAATTGGTGTGCAGGAGTGTCGAGAACGAAGCGCAGCCCGCCGTGGCGGCGAGCAGCATGGCGAGTAGGATGTGGCTGGGCGCGTTCGAGCGCCGTCGTGCTGTGCCGAACGACATCGGCGTATCCTCCGGTGGCGGCGGACACGCGATTCTATCACATGAACGCCCAGGGCGCAGTCAACCGCCGACCGCGCTATGCCCTTCCGTCGCTCCCGCCCTCGCGGGAATGACGGATTGAGAGGGGCGATGGCGGCAATGTGTAAATCTATCCGTCGAGAAGGTCCGACGAGCTCCCCGATTCCATCGGCGTCGCGTAGACCCCGTCGCGCACATCCGCCGGATGGACGAAGCGCTTCCGCAGGTGGGGGATGTACTCCAGGAACAGCGCCTCGTGACCCAGCGCGATGTGGTTGAACAGAACCAGGTGCTGGTGAATCTGCCCCATGTCGCCCACGTGCGGCACAACCGGCACGCCGAACTTCCGCGACAGCAGGCTCACCGTGATGAACTCGCTCACGCCGCCGACCCGCGCGCAATCCACCTGCGTGAACCGCATCGCCTGTGCCTGGAGGAAGTTCTTGAACAGCACGGCGTTCGGCACGTGCTCGCCGAGGGCAAGCGGGATCGGATCGACTGCCTCTGCGAGGGCGCGATGGGCGAGGACATCGTCGGGGTGCATCGGCTCCTCGACCCAGTAGGGGTTCATCGCCGCGAACTCGCGGCAGATGGCGACCGCCTCCGGCAGCGACCACTTCTGGTTGGCGTCCAGCATGATGCGGGCGTCGGGACCAGCGACATCGCGGATCATCCGCGCCCGCCGCACGTCGCGCGATCCATCGGGCGACCCGACCTTCAGCTTCATCGCCGTGAACCCGGCATCCATCGCCTCCTGCGTCCGCCGACGCACCTCGGCGTCCTCGTACTGGAACCACCCGACGGACGTGTCGTAGCCGGGATAGCCGCGCTGGATGATCGATTCGCGTTTGGCGCGTGTCGGGAGCTCGGATCGAAGCAACGACAAGGCGTCGGCCTCGGGCATCGCGTCGTCGAGATAGGACAGGTCGAGCGCCGCGACGACGGCTTCCGGCGACAGGTCGAGAAGCAAGCGCCACAGCGGAACTCCGCGCGATTTCGCCCACAGATCGAAGCAGGCGTTGGTGATCGACGCCAGCGCCAAGTGGACGACGCCTTTGTGGGGACCCAGCCACCGAAGCTGCGGATGGTTCGCGATCCGCCGATAGGTCGCGCCCCATCTCGCCATGAGCTCCTCGATCTCGGCATCGACGACCGGTTCGCTCAACGATTCGATGGCGCGGCAGACGAGGTCGTTGCCGCCGCCCAGCGTGAAGGCGAGTCCGACGCCGATGACGGGCCCGTCGGTCGCGAGCTCCGTCACGGCGTAGGAGTACTCGGGGTTCGAGTGGACGGAGTCGGCGCCCTCCCCGGGGGCGAGAGCGAAGCGCGCGTCGCGCGTCCGAACCGAGCGGATCACCGTCGAAGCCATCGGTTCCCCACCGGGTACGACGAAAGGGCGGGCGACCGCCCTTCCGCCGGATGCGAATCGCCATCGGCTACTTGAGCCGCACTTCCTTGCTGGAAGTCTGGCTTCGGTAGATGCCGTCGAGGATCGACATGACCTGCCGCGACTGCTCCGCCGGAACCGGCGAGGGCGCGCCGTCGATGATCGCCTGGGCGAACTCGACGCACTCCTGGGCGTGCGGCTCGCGGATGTCCTGCGTCAGTTGCAGCGACCGGTTGTAGTGCTGGTACGTCTCGCCGTTGGACGAGTAGAACTCGCACTTGGGCCAGTGGCATCCGGCGTTGGTCCCGTAGAGCCACATCTGCATGTCTTCGCCGCGCGTGTCATGATGGAGCAGCCAGCTCACCTCGATAACGAGCGTCGCGCCGGTGTCGAACCGAACGAACGCGGCGGCGAAGTCCTCGACGTCGTACTCCTTGGGCAGTTGCGTCTTGCCCCACGCCGTGAAGATGTTCTTGCGATGGGCGAGCTCTGCCTTCGCGACGCCGGAGACGGCGACCGGATTCGGGCTCCCCATGAACCAGAGCGTCAGATCGAGGATGTGCACGCCGATGTCAATGCAGGGACCCCCGCCGCTGTGCTTCTTGAGGATGAACCCGGGGCGGACGGGCGCGAGGGCGCGGCGCAGCATCCAGCTTCGCGCGTGGTAGATGTCGCCCAGAACGCCGGTCGAGAGCTCCGCCTTCATCGCCTTGGAGTTGCCCTGGAACCGGAAGTGCTGGGCGGTCATCAGCAGTTTGCCGGACTTGTCGCGCGCGGCGATCATCTTGTCGATGAGCGCGGGTGTCGGCGCGAGGGGCTTCTCGCAGATGACGTGCTTGCCGGCTTCCAGCGCCGCGATGCTCAGCGGGGCATGGTAGTTGTTGGGCGTACAGACGTCGATGATGTCGATGTCCTTGTCGGCGAAGAGCTCAGCGGGGTCCTTCGAGAGCTTCTTGACGCCGAGGTTCTTGCCCCAGTGTTCGAGAACCCGCTCGTCCAGATCACTACCGGCGACGATCTCCGCATGGGGCGACGCCTGCCAACCCGGAACATGCGTTCCGGCGATCCCACCGACGCCGATGATCCCGACCTTGAGTGTCTTTGCCATGACGGTCCTGTTCCTTCCGGGCGGTTCGCGTTGCGTCCGTGGACGCAGTGACTGCCGTCGTTTCCGCCGCACAACATAGCACATGCCGCCGCAGCCTGTCGACAGCCGGCTCAGACGCCGATGGACCTGCCAGATCGGCAGTTCCCGGCGGACCGAATCCTGTTGCGATGACGGCTCTAGCGTGTTAAGTTTCGGTTAGGCGTCGTCCGAGTCACGGTGACCCAGCCGGAGGACACCCAGCAATGGCATTCCTGATGGCGCAAGACCGCTCCACCGAACTCTATCAGGCGCGCGTCAGCTCTTGGGGCCCGTTTGCGATGCGGCGTGAGGACGCGCCGGGCGACCTCCATTTCCACGACGCAGACGAGTATTGGCTCATTACAGGCGGCAGAGCCCGCGTGCGCTGCGGCGACGAAGAGCGTGAGATGGGTCGCGGAGACCTGCTCTACGCGAAGATGGGCGAGCTCCATCATACGATCGAAGTGCTCTCAGAGGAGCCATTCCAGGGCGTGTATCTGGAAATGGCGCTGCGCGGCAAGAAACGACCCGGTCACCTGCACGTCGGCGTTCACCCACTGCCGACGGAGCAGGAGATGGCTGAATGAGTCCCGGCGGCTGCGCGTCGCCGTCGTCGCCCATCTCACACACAAAGACCTTCGACCACAGGAGACACACAGGAGACACACAGGAGACACAAAGGATGAAGTCACTGGGCGTATCACGGTGGATCATTGTCGGCATGCTGACGGTCGCTGCCGTCTCGGCGACGGCGCAGGAGTTCGTCGTGGATGGGCTCATCGCCCACTACACGTTCGACAAAGCGTCGATCAAGGGGGCCGTCGCAGCGGATGCCATGGGCAAGCACGACGGCAAGATCAGCGGGAACCCGAAGTCCGTCGCCGGGAAGATCGGCGAAGCCATCGACCTCAACGGTACAACCGATTTCATCGAAATCCCCAAGCTGGGCGATGAGAAGGCGGTAAGCGTCGAGGCGTGGGCTCACGCGCGTGAGTTCGGCAGCATCCGGGGAATCGTCTCGACCTTTGGCGGCGGCGAGTGGAAGGCCGGCACGGTCCACTTCAAGTTCGAGAGCAACCAGATTCAGGCGCATAAGAACGACGGCGTCAAGATCGTCGCTCCGGCGGCGATCAACACGTGGTACCACATCGTCTACACATCGGACACAGGCGCGAACGAGCTGAAGCTCTACGTGGATGGCGCGTTCGTCATCCAGGGTGTCGCCGGAGCGACGGCGAACAACCTGAACGCGATGCGCGTCGGAAGCGAACACGACGGCCGCTATCTCAACGGCATGGTCGATGAGGTACGCATCTACAAGAGAATACTCACCGAGAAGGAGGTCGCTCAGAACTACAAGGCGAAGTCCAATAGCCTCGCGGTTCAGCCCAACGGCAAGGCGACCGTCACATGGGGGACGCTCAGAACCGCGAACTGATGCAGAAAGGAGGAAAGCCATGGTGAGAGGACCGCGGTCACTCGTGATCGCCCTTGCGCTCTGCCTGCTGGCTCCCGTCGCGTTGGCTGGGAAGTACAAGGTTCTCGTGCTGAACGGCGATGCTCGGAACCAAGAGGCGGCGGTCGTCGTCGCGACGAAGTCCGTCGCTCCGCATACGTTCGAGTTCGAGGAGGTGAAGATCGAGGGAGGGAAGTTCGACGGGAACATGCGCGGGGCGCAGATCGTGTGGTTCCCTTGGAACGGGCCCGGTCACGATGGCGCGTACTTCATGGGCGGCTCCGAGGAGAAGTTCAAGCAGTGGGTCAACGACGGGGGTGTCGTCTGGATTTCGGCGTTCGATGACGCGTACACCGACCCCAACGGCAAGCAGGTCGGTTCCTGGATGCCTATCGACAAGCACCCCATCGTCGTGCAGAACACGGCGGATTCCGACGTCGACATCACAGCGGACGGGAACAAATCGGGCTTGTTCGCCAAGCCGAACAAGGTCGATATGAACGCGATCGTCCTCGACGACAACTTCGCCTCGTTGGACAAGTCGTGGGTGATCCTCGCCACACGGAAGGACAATAGCCAGCCGGCCGCGTGTTATCTGCCGTGGGGCAAGGGGGTCTACGTGGAGGCGTGCATCGACACGCGCGACGCCGGAAAGATGGCTCCGGCGACGCCGCTCATCGCCAACGGGCTCCTGTTCCTGGCGAACTGGCTCGAATCGAGCCTCGCCGTGTCGCCCGCCGGGAAGGCGGCGACGACCTGGGGAACGCTGCGAGCGGAGTAGGCCGGTTCCCGCGCAGTCGCAGCCGACGGCGGCTGCGCGGCCCGTCCAGACGTCGGCGGCATGATGCCATCCGATAGGGAGAGAAGACGATGAGACGGACGGTTGCACTCGCCGTGGCGGCGATGGCTCTGGTCGGTTCGACGGCTTGGGCTGCGAACTTCAAGGTTCTGATCCTCATCGGCGACGCGCGATCCAAGGAGATGGACGCGCTCGAGGCGATCAAGAGCGCCGGAGCGCACAACTTCACCTATGAACGCGTCGTCATCGAGGGCGGCACGTTCGACGGGAACATGCGCGGCGCGCAGATCATCTGGATGCCGTGGAACGCGCCGGGACATGACGGTCTCTACTTCATGGCGGGTTCCGAGGCGAAGGTGCGTGACTGGGTGAAGGCGGGCGGAGGCATCTGGATCTCAGCCTTCGATGACAACTTCAAGGACGCCGCCGGCAAGCAGGTCGGAGGCTGGATGCCCATCGACGAACACCCCGTGACCGTCCAGAACACGGCGGATTCGGACGTCGAGATCACGGCGGACGGTGCGAAATCCGGCCTGTTCTCGAAGCCGAACGCCGCCGATATGAACGCGATGGTGCTGGACGACAACTTCGCCGGCGTGGACAAGTCCTGGGTCGTCCTCGCCAAGCGCAAGGACAACGGGGAGGTGGCTGCCGCCTACCTGCCATATGGCAAGGGAGTCTACGTCACGGCGTGCATCGACACGCGCGACGACGGTCGCACCGAACCGGCGAAGCCCTTGCTGGGCAACGGGCTGTTCTTCATCGCCTCCATGCTGAGCGCGGTAACGCCCGTGGAACCCGAAGGGCGGCTGGCGGCGACCTGGGCGGGCTTCAAGTCGCGCTGAACGAGCCGCGAACTCAACCACAGGCGGGGGCGTCTGAACCCCCGCCTTCGTCGTGCTCTGCGCCCCTAGCCACGGCAAACGTCGTTGTCAAGCCCAGCCGATATCTGATATCGTTTGGGTCACCGGTGAGCACGAGGGACAACGACGGTCTGGGTCCACCGGACCGGGCAGTGCGCTCCTGTACTATACGACCGCACACCAGACGCGACGCGTGGCGGAGAGAGAATGAAGGTCTTCCTGACCGGCGCGACCGGCTTCGTCGGCAGCTATGTACTGCGCGAGTTGCTGTCGGCGGGACACGACGTCCGCGTGCTGCTGCGACGCGGCAGCGAATCGAAACTGGGCGAGCTCGCCGACCGCGTCGAGGTCGTCCACGGCGACATCACCCAGGCGGACACGCTCACCCCAGGGCTCGACGGCGTCGAAGCCGTGGTTCACCTGGTCGGCATCCTCCGGGAAGTCCCCGATGCTGGCGTCACCTTCCAGCGGATCCACCTGGAGGGAGCCAAGAACGTCATCGACGCCGCAAAGAGCGCAGGCGTCAAGCGGTTCCTCCTGATGAGCGCCAACGGTGCGAAACCGCGAGCCGACGCCTCCTCCGCGTATCAGTGGACCAAGTTCGAGGCGGAAGAGCATCTGCGCCAGAGCGGGATGGACTACACGATCTTCCGTCCGTCGGTGGTGTTCGGAAAGCCGAGCAAGGGGCAACCGGAGTTCGTCTCGCAGTTGGCGAAGGACATGTTCGGTCTGCCGGGGATCATCCCTCTCCCCCTGTTCCGAGAAGGATTGCCGTCGCTCGCTGCATTGGTGAAGGGATTCGTGCCGTTCGCCCGGCGCTGGCAAGAGAGCCTGGCGCGTGACGGTTCGCCCTTCGAGCTACAGCCGGTCGCCATCGAGAACCTCGCCGAGGGCATCGTGAAGTCGCTCGCGGTCGATGCTGCGAAGGGCAAGACCTACGAAGTCGGCGGCAAGGCACGCTTCCGCTGGGGCGAGTTGCTCGACGTGATCGGAGCCGGTCTCGGTCGAAGCAAGCCTCGATGGAAAGCCCCTGTCCCGGCGTTCCTGATCCGCATACTGCTGAGCATCCGTTTTCTCCGCCGTCTGCTGCCCATCACGCGCGACCAACTGGACATGCTCATGGAAGGCAACGTCTGCAACGAGCTGCCCTTCTTCCGTGATCTGGAGGTGAAGGCGATCCCGTTCACTCCGCAGAATATCGCCTACGCAGGATCTGGAGCCTATCAGCCTATGAACGTCTCCGCTGCCGTAGCCGTCGCGTCGTCGTCGCGCCGTCGCGGCGGCAAGTGGGTCGTCTACCATCATCCGATCCCGCCGTCGAACACGGGAGTTTCCCTGGCGAAGTTCGGCATGTGGGTCTTTCTGGCATCGGAAGTCATGTTCTTCACGGGGCTCATCGGAGCCTACATCGTCGTTCGGAACGCGACGCCGCAGTGGCCCCGGCCGACCGACCTGAACCTCGGACTCGTCGCGTCGATGACGTTCATCCTTATCATGAGCAGTATGACGCTCGTGCTGGGGCTGTCAGGCGTTCAGGAGAACAAACAAGGCAAGTTCCGTGTGTTCCTCGGTCTGACGATCCTATTCGGCTCGATCTTCGTCGGGCTGCAGGCGTATGAGTGGGCGCACTTCCTGGCGCACCACAAGCCGATGGAGAACCAGTTCTGGGGATTCTTCTACACGCTGACGGGCTTCCACGGCGCACACGTGACCATCGGCGTCATCATGCTGGCGGCTCTGTTCGTCCGGGCGTTGCGGGGCAAGTACACGGCGGCGCGGCACAACGCCGTCGAGATGGTCGGCTTGTATTGGCACTTCGTCGATCTCGTGTGGATCATCCTGTTTACGATCCTCTATCTGTTCTAGCAACTCTGCTCGTGCCGGTGACACGAGGCGACATGAGGAGAACAACCGTGGCAGCGCCCACGTCTGCCGGCGCTCACGCCAGCGCCAAGCACGAATCCCACGATCGTTCGTACTGGTTCGTCTTCGGAGCTCTTGCCGTCCTGACGGTCGTCGAGTTGTCCATTCCCGCGCTCATGCGCGGCATGGGCGGCGTCATGATCCTCGCTCTCCTGGTCGTCGCCGGCGTGAAGGCGATCCTCGTCGCGAGCTACTACATGCACGTCCGTTTCGAGAAGCGCCTGGTCGCGTGGATGGCAGTGTCGCCGTTCGTCCTCAGCCTGATCTTGGTCATGCTGGTGAAGAGCGACATCCGAACCGTCGACGGCGGCGGGTGGGAACACACGTCTCAGGCGGCGCAGGCCGAAGCGCCGTCCGGACACTGACGTTGGGCGGCGTGGGTCCCCTCCACGTCGCGGCCGCCGCAACCCCTTACGCAAGGTGCCAGGGTCCCTCACCGGGATCGTGGCGTCTGGTCATTCATCCACCGTCCTGGGAGGAGCCACGATTAACGCACATTCTGCTGCGCGCGCTGCCCTCATGGCCCTGTGCGTGCTCGCGTTGGCAGCCGCCGCTTGGACGGGGTGCGGCGAGTCGGATGAGCTTTTCACCTTGCCGCAGACGACGAGCATCACGCCCACCGGCAAGCTGCGGGAGTTCACACTGACGGCGCGTCCGATGATCCATGATCTGGGCGATGGCGTCCTCGTCGACGCCTATGCCTTCAACGACCAGGTGCCGGGCCCGACGCTGCGCGTTACCGAAGGCGACCGCGTACGGATCACCGTCACGAACGAACTGCCCGAGCCCACGTCGGTTCACTGGCATGGTCTCCATCTACCCTACCAGCAGGATGGAGCCGCGCCGCTGAATCAGCCTCTCATCCAGCCCGGCGAGACGCGCGTCTACGACTTCATGGCGAGTCATGCGGGCACGTTCATGTACCATCCCCATGGGCTTGGGACCGAGGCAGAACAGATCGACAAGGGACTCTACGGCGTGTTCGTCATCGACCCGCAGAAGGCCGCGGGCCAGCCCCGCTTCGACGCCGAGTACACGCTGATGCTCAACGGGTGGGTTGCGGACATGCCGGCGATGGCCGGACACGGTGCGGCTGGCGACTACAACGCGTGGAGCATCAACGGCAAGCTCTACCCGCAAACGGAGCCCATCCGCGTGCAGAAGGGGCAACGCATCCGACTGCGGCTACTGAACCTCAGCAACGGCCAGCATCCGATGCATATCCATGGTCACGACCTGATCGTGATGGCGCAGGACGGCGAGCCGTTGAGCGTCCCGCAGAGGGTCAACACGCTCAATATCTCGCCCGGCCAGACGTTCGACGCCTACATCGTCGCGGACAACCCAGGTGTCTGGATGTTCCACTGCCACGAGCTCCATCACGCTGAGAGCGGGATGGGAACGACCGTCGTCTACGCCGGCTTCGACTCGTTCGATGGCACGACGCCTCCAGGCGGACACGACGGCGGGCACGAGTAGAACGCCAGCCGGGCACCTAACGCACGAGTCTTGCACCGCGGTTGCCGGAGAGACATACTCTCTACGTAGCGCCCCGTCACCTCCAACGGCTATCAGAGGTTACGTGGTAGCGCGCACGGCATAACTCCAAGGAGTCTTCAGATGCACGATCGATTCTCCGCGCGTGTGGCAACCGGCTGTCTCGCCCTGATGATGGGGGTTGCTCTCAGCGCAAGTGCGGCAGTCGCCAACCTGGCGAAGAACGGCGATTTCGAAGCCGGCAACACGGACCCGTTCGTCACGTACGGCGATGCGCAGCTCAAGCTCGACACGACTCAGAAGCACACGGGCAAGGCGAGCGCGATGGTCACGGTCGCCAAGAAGGGCGCCAACTTCTGGGATTCGGGCTTCCAGTACAACCCCGGCATCGAGTTCAAGGCGAACACGCAGTACACGTTCGCGGCGTGGGTGAAGTCCGAGGGTCCGAAGAACATCAACTTCAAGCCCGAGCTGTCGGCGGATCCGTGGACGGCGTACGGCGAGAAGATGATGGCGACGACGACGACCTGGAAAGAGTACTACGTCGAGTTCAAGCCCGCGGCCCTTGTGAAGCCAGCGTCCCTGACGCTCCACATCGCCGAGAACGACCTCGACTTCTGGATCGATGACGTGCGCTGGTTCGAGGGCACCTACGTGCCGATGGACCTGCCGACCGCTGTCGAGCCGGAAGGCAAGAGCACGACGACGTGGGCTGCCATCAAGGCGCGCTAGTCGCGACACTGACCGAGAAGATTGACGAAGCGCGGGGCATTGCCTCGCGCTTCGGCGCTCAAGGCAACGTCCATCAAGCACTCCGCCCTAACGATCCTGGCGCGCGACTTCGCCTCTTGGGCGTTTCCGACGCGCTGTCCGGCATGCGGCGATAGCGTCGCCGACTCGCCCACGCTCTGCCGGACATGCTGGGAAGCGGTTCCCGTGTGGAGTGCTCCGCGCTGCGACCGATGCGGCGCGCCAGCCTCATCGAACTGCACCGTCTGCCAACACTGCCTGCCCGTCCAGGACGCGACCACTCCGCCCTTCCAGATCCGCGCAGCGACCGAGTACACCCCGACGATTCGGGCGGCTATCCACGCCCTGAAGTATCAGTCACGACCCGGATTGGCGGAACCTCTCGCCAAACTCGTCCTCGCCGCCGCTCCGCCGCTCTTCGACTGGAACCGGTATTCGGCATTGGTGCCGGTTCCACTGCACCGAGCGCGCCATGCCGAACGCGGCTTCAACCAAGCGCAGCGGATCGCGGAAGCTCTCGCGCCGCAAGTCGGACTCCCCGTCCGCGAGTGGCTCCGCCGGACAACCCTCACCGCGCCCCTATCGCGGCTGGACGGTCGGGCAGACCGCGCGCAGGCGATGTCGGGCGTGTTCCGCAGCCTGGTCCCCGCAGCCAACCTCGGCGCTCGCGTGCTGGTCGTCGACGACCTGGTGACGACTGGCGCTACGGCGCTACAGGCTGCCCATACGCTGCTGGCGGATGGGATCACCGGTGTGGACGTGCTCGCCGTTGCCCGCGCCCTGCTCCAGCCCGAGACACGCACGCCGCTCAGCCGCGTCTGAAGCCGCGTCGCCAGTTGACTCGACGTTGCCGCCGCGCCATACTTTGGAATGCGCGCCGCCTGTCCGGAGAGGCGCTTGCGCCCTTGTAGCCCGCTGACTCACGGCGACGCCACGTGCATGAGCTCCCGCGTCCCACAAGGAGAAACCGAATGGCGATTCGCGTCGGGATCAACGGCTTCGGACGGATCGGCCGGATCACGTTCCGAGCGATGGCGGCGAAGTACGGGAACGAGATCGAAGTCGTCGGAATCAACGATCTCGCGCCGCTCGAAGCGAGCGCCCATCTGCTCAAGTACGACACGAACTACGGTGTCTTCCCCGGAACCATCGAGGTCGGGACGAACGCCCTCGTCGTCAACGGCAGGTCCATCGCCGTGTGCGCCGAACGCGACCCCGCCCAGATCCCATGGGGAGCCGTCGGCGCTCAGGTCGTCATCGAGTCGACCGGGTTCTTCACGGACGCCACGAAGGCGGTCGCCCACAAGCGCGACACGGTCAAGAAGGTCATCATCTCCGCTCCCGCCAAGAACGAAGATGGAACGTTCGTCCTCGGCGTCAACGAAGACGCGTACGATCCGGCGAAGCACCACGTCATCTCCAACGCGAGCTGCACGACGAACTGCCTCGCCCCGGTCGCCAAGGTGCTGACCGACTCCTTCGGCATCGAGAAGGGGTTCATGACGACGGTTCACGCCTACACGAACGACCAGCGCGTCAACGATGTCGTCCACGAGGACATGCGCCGCGCGCGCGCGGCCGCCATGAACATCATCCCGACGACGACCGGCGCCGCCAAGGCGATCAGCCTCGTCATCCCGGCGCTCAAGGACCGTATGCACGGTCTGGCGATGCGGGTTCCCACGTCTACCGTGTCCATCGTCGATCTGGTGGCGCTGACGTCGAAGCCAGCAACCGAAGCCGCCGTCAACGACGCCCTCAGAGCCGCAGCCGCCGGTCGCATGAAGGGCATCCTCGACGTGTCCGACGACCCCCTCGTTTCCAGCGACCTGCGCGGCAACGCCTACTCGTCCATCGTCGATGGCTTGTCGACCATGGTCTTGGGCGGCAACCTCGTCAAGGTTCTGTCCTGGTACGACAACGAGTGGGGGTACTCGACGCGGCTGGGCGACCTGATCACCTTCCTTGCCGGCAAGGGGCTATAGTCTCTGACGGAGCGGCAGGCTCAGGCGAGCTCTCACCATTTCGGCGTGAGGCGAGCCTCGCTCTAGTCGGTGACAGAAATCGAGTCTCCCATGGAAAAGAAGCTTTCCGTACGGGATCTGTCCGTCGAAGGAAAGCACGTCTTCGTTCGCGTCGATGTCAACGTGCCCATCGCCGAGGGCGTCATCACCGACGAGACGCGCATCGTCGCTTCCCTGCCGACGATCCGTCTGCTCATCGAGCGACGAGCGCGGGTGATCCTCGCCTCCCATCTGGGACGACCCGATGGAGAGCGGAACCCCAAGTTCTCGCTCCGACCCGTTGCGGAACGGCTGGCAGCGCGCCTCGAACATCCCGTCGCGTTCGTCGATGACTGCATCGGGCCCGCCGTTCGGACGTCCGTGACAGCCCTCGGACCCGGTGAAGTGCTGATGCTCGAGAACCTCCGCTTCCACCCGGAAGAGGAGGAGAACGACCCCAGCTTCGCGGCGGAGTTGGCAGCGCTCGCCGACCTCTACGTGAACGACGCGTTCGGAGCCGCGCATCGAGCTCACGCTTCGACGGCTGGCGTTCCCGCGATCCTCACCCCCGCAGCCTCCGGTTTGCTCATGGACCGCGAGCTCGAATACCTGGGAGCCGCCCTCGAGAACCCCGAACGACCGTTCCTGGTTCTCCTAGGCGGGGCGAAGGTGTCCGACAAGATCGGGGTCCTGAGGCGCCTGGTGGAGATCGCCGACGGCATCCTCATCGGTGGCGCGATGGCATACACCTTCTTGGCGGCGATGGGTCGGCGTGTCGGCAACTCGCGCGTCGAGAAGGACTACGTCGAGACGGCAACCGACGTGCTGATTCGATCCCTCCAACGGCACATGCCGATCTACCTCCCCATCGATCACGTGATCGCCAAGGAATACGGGCCCAATCCGGTGTTCAAGTCCGCATACCGCGATACGATCGATGACGACTGGGAGGCGCTCGACATCGGGCCCAACACGGCGTCGATGTACCTGGAGATCCTGCGGCGCGCCAAAACCGTCCTCTGGAACGGGCCCTTCGGCGTCTACGAGTTCGACCGCTTCGCCGTGGGAACCGTCGCCATCGCGCGGGCGCTGGCGGAGCTCGATGCAACGACCGTCGTCGGCGGCGGCGACTGCGTCGCGGCGGTTCACAAGGCAGGCGTCGCTGACAAGATCACCCACATCAGCACCGGCGGCGGCGCATCGCTCGAGTTCCTCGAAGGCAAGCCCCTGCCGGGCGTTGTCGCTTTGACGAACGCGGACAGATAGAGGGCACGCGGACCATGCGAACCCCCATCGTTGCGGGCAACTGGAAGATGAACAAGACGACGGCGGAAGCCGTCGCCCTCGTGTCGGCGATCCGTGAGGTCGCCGATGCCTCGAATCACGTCGAAACCGTCGTCGCGCCGACGTTCACCTCGCTCGCCGTCGCGGGCGAGGCGCTCAAGGGTTCGTCGGCGCGGCTCGCCGGTCAGAACATGCACTGGGAGACCAGCGGCGCGTTCACCGGCGAGGTATCGCCCGCGATGCTGCTCGATGTGGGCTGCTCGGACGTCATCATCGCCCACTCGGAGCGTCGGCAGTTCTTCGGCGAAACGAACGAGTCGGCGAACCGCAAGCTCCGCGCCGCGCATGCCGCCGGACTGCGACCCATCTACTGCGTCGGCGAGACGTTGGACCAGCGGCAGGGCGGCGTTACCGAGTCGCTGATCCGAGCGCAGGTCGTCGAGGGTCTCGCCGGGATTTCAGCAGAGCAGATGCGAGGCAGCGTGATTGCCTACGAACCGGTCTGGGCGATTGGAACCGGTGTCACGGCGACGCCGCAGCAGGCGCAGGATGTGCACCGGCTGATCCGCGCCATCCTCGCCGAGCTCTACGGTCAGAGCGTGGCGGATGCCGTTCGCATTCAGTACGGCGGCAGCGTCAAGCCGGACAACATCGGCGAACTGCTCGCGCAGCCGGATATCGACGGCGCGCTCGTCGGCGGCGCCAGCCTTCAGGCGGAGTCGTTCTGCTCGATGATCGCCACGGCGAACTCGATGCGGTGAAGCGTCCTCCGAGGCGGCAGGTGGCTCGGATGTCGGAACAGCGTACGAACCCTTACGGAAAGAGAACATGGGCATCCTGACGGTTCTGGCGACGATTGTGTTCGTTTTCGTCTGCACCGCGCTGGTGCTGGTCATCCTCATCCAGCCCGGCAAGGGCGAAGGGATGGCAGCCCTCGGCGGCATGTCGACGCAGATATTCGGCGGCGGCGGCGCGGTCACGTTCCTCGCCAAGCTGACAACCGGCTTGGCGATCGCTTACATGGTGCTGGTCATTGTGCTGACGCGCCTCTACCAGCCGACGCACATCGGCACGGTCGAGCAGCAGTCGGCTCCGATTCCTGAAGCGCCCAGCGCGGCTTCGGGGTCTGCGACGCCGTCCGGGCAGGCGAGCGGCAGCGCAACGACGACAACGCCTGCGCCGGCAGCATCGGGTAGCAGCGCGACGACGACCACTCCCGCCCCTGCTCCGGCGAGCGGCGGCAACTGACGCCCGCGTGACGACGACGATGGACGCGCCCGCCGATGAACCGATCTTCGAGTGGACGGTTCATCTTGCCCGCCGTCGTCCAGGGTTGGCGGTCGTCGGCGGGGTTGCGTTTCTCGCCATTGCCGTGGTGGCTGGGTACGTTCAGCAGAGCGTACCCTTCGCGTTGGTGGCGGCGGCGGTGCTCATCGGGAGCACGGCTCCGTTCTGGTTGCCTCGGCGCTACGGAGCGTTCAGCGACCGCTTGGAGGTCCGTTCCGTCGCGCTGGGACGCTCGTTCGCGTACCCGTGGAGCCGCTTCCGGTCTTGCGTCGGTGACGGCTCGACGCTTTTCCTGAGCCCCTTCGAGCGCCCGACGCGTCTGGCGAAGTACCGCGGATTGGTCGTATTCCTGCCGCCGGACGCCACAGCCATCCGGGATTTCATCGAGCGCCGAATCGCCGGGAACTCCCGAGACGCGACCCCGTCGGAGACTCACTGAGCCGATGGTTCCGTCGTCCCACCCATCCCTTCCCGTGTCCGCCGAGGAGATTCCCCCCGAAGAGGCGTCTCAGCTCCTGGATCGCATGGCTGACGCCATCGTCCGGCGAGGCATGTCGGCTCCCGCCCTCTTCGCTCTGGAGATGTGCAAGCCCTTGAACTTCGTCGGCAGCCAAGTTATGATTGCGCTCAGCCCGATTGTGACAGCGTTTCTTGATCGAGAGTCCTACCGGAAGGTGGCCCTGTTGCTCGAGCGTGACGAGCACCTCGAGGGTCTCCTGCAACGCATCGAACGCCTCGAAGCTGTCGCGCACGCGGCGAAAGCCCGCAACGAGCCAAAGAGACGCGATCGACTCCATGCCCGACTCATCCGCTTCTTCCGACGCTCCTAGCCTCGACGCCCCTGCCCGCCAGAAGCGACCGGTTCCCGAAAAGATCCGCTCCATCCTGGCGACCGACTGCGGCAGCACGACGACCAAAGCCATCCTCATCGAACTCGACGGCGACGAGTACCGCCTCAAAGTCCGGGGCGAATCGCCCACGACCGTCGAAGCCCCGGTCGAGGACGTGACCGCCGGCGTCCTGAACGCGGTCACGGAGGTCGAGGAGCTCGCCGGGCGTCGTCTGATCCGGGATGGCGCGATCATCTCTCCGCAGACCGACGACGAAGGCGTCGATATCTACATCTCCACGAGCAGCGCCGGAGGCGGACTCCAGATGATGGTCGCCGGCGTGGTCCGCAACATGACCGCCGAGAGCGCGGAACGCGCCGCCCTCGGAGCCGGAGCCATCGTCATGGACGTGATCGCGTCCAACGACAAGCGGCTCCCCCACGAACGCATCGAACAGATCCGCAGACTCCGCCCCGACATGATCCTCCTCTCCGGCGGCGTGGACGGCGGCACGACGACCCACGTCGTCGAGCTCGCCGAACTGATCGCCGCCGCCAATCCGCGCCCGAGACTGGGAATCAGCTACGAGCTTCCGGTCGTCTACGCAGGCAACAAGGACGCGCGCGACCTGATCCAGAAACAGCTCGAAGGCAAGACCGCCCTGGAGGTCGTCGACAACCTGCGCCCGACATTGGAGCGCGAAGAGCTCATGCCGGCGCGGCTGAAGATCCAGGACCAGTTCCTGCACCATGTCATGTCGCACGCTCCCGGCTATCCCAAGCTGATGGAGTGGACCGACGCGCCGATCATGCCCACGCCCGGAGCGGTCGGCTACATGATGCAGACCATCGCGTCGCAACGCGGCATCGAGATCCTGGGCGTCGATATCGGCGGCGCGACGACGGACGTGTTCTCGGTGTTCCAGGGCGTGTTCAATCGAACCGTCAGCGCCAACCTCGGGATGAGCTACAGCGTGTCGAACGTCCTCGCGGAAGCCGGGCTCCCCAACATCCTGCGATGGATCCCGTTCCCGGTCGATGAGCGCGACCTGCGGAACCGGATCAAGAACAAGATGATCCGCCCGACGACCATCCCGCAGACGCTCAAAGAGCTGATCATTGAGCAGGCGATTGCCCGTGAAGCCCTCCGGCTTGCGCTCGACCAGCACAAGAAGCTGGCGGTCGGACTGCGCGGCGTGCAGCAGCAACGGACCATCTCCGACGCGTTCAACCAGACGTCGAGCCACGACACGCTGGTCAACTTGGCGTCGCTCGATCTGATCGTCGGCAGCGGCGGGGTGCTGTCGCACGCTCCCAGACGCCAGCAGTCGGCTCTCATGATGCTCGACGCCTTTGCGCCGGAATGGGTCACGGAACTCGCCGTCGATTCGATCTTCATGATGCCGCAGTTGGGCGTTCTCGCCCAGGTGAACGAAGCCGCGGCGATGCACGTATTCGACCGCGACTGCCTGATTCGGCTGGGAACCAGCATCGCGCCGACTGGATCGCCGGAGAAGAGCTCCGTGCGGGTCCGGGGCACGCTCCCAGGCGGGAACATGCTCGATGGGGTCGTGCCGGGCGGCGAGCTGCGAGTCTGGCAGTTGGGCGTCGGTGAGGAAGCTCAACTCGAGTTCGTGCCGGAGGGAACCTTCGACCTCGGAGCCGGCAGGGGCAGACCCGTTTCCCTGACCGTGACCGGCGGCGTCGTCGGACTGATTGTCGACACGCGCGGCAGACCCCTCCATCTGCCCAAGGACGAAGCGCCGCGAGTCGCCGCCCTGCAGAAGTGGTATCAGGCGTTGGACCTCTACCCGTCGCTGTCGGACCAGGAGTAGATCGCATGCCCCAAGCCTACACGCCGGGACTCGCGGTCAGCGATGGTGTGACGGTACGCAAGGAGCGCAAGCTTCCGCTCCCTGGCGATGTGATGGTCGCCGCGGGAGACGAGGTCTCATCGGACACGGTCGTTGCTCGCACGGAGCTTCCCGGCAACGCCCAGTTGATCAACATCGCGGGGCTCCTCGGCGTGCCCCCGGACGAGCTGGAAGCGCGGATGCGGGTTCGCGTCGGCGAGGAGGTCGCCGAGAACACGGTTCTCGCCGAGACCAAGGGCTTGCTCGGGCTGTTCCGCGGACAGGTTCGCGCCCCTGCGCGCGGCACGTTGGAGAGCGTTTCGACCGTCACGGGTCAGGCGATTCTGCGGGAACCCCCGACGCCGCTGGAGGTTCATGCCTACATCCGAGGCAGAATCGTCGAGGTGATCCCTCGCGAGGGCGTGGTCGTCGAGACGCACGCGACGTTCGTGCAGGGCATCTTCGGCGTCGGCGGCGAGACGGTCGGAGAGCTCGTTTTCATCACGGACGAACCGTCCGAGCCGATCCGCCAGGCGGCGATCAAGCCGGAACACGGCGGTAAAGTCCTGGTAGGCGGCGGGCGTGTGGAGTACGGAGCCATTGCCCGCGCCCGCGAAGTCGGCGCCAAGGCGATCATCGGAGGCGGCATCGACGACGCCGATCTGCGAACGCTTCTCGGCTACGACCTCGGCGTCGCCATCACCGGCACGGAGCCGATCGGCATCACCGTCGCCGTGACGGAAGGTTTCGGGGACATCTCGATGGCGCAGCGGACGTTCGAGCTGCTCCGTACGCGCGTTGGAGCCCTCGCGTCGGTGAACGGGGCGACCCAGATCCGAGCCGGCGTGCAGCGCCCCGAGATCGTCATTCCACTCGAATCCCACCACGCGGAACGCCAGACGCCGGCATCGGGGGTATTGGAGATCGGCGCCAACGTGCGCGTCATCCGGGAGCCGCACTTCGGATCGGTGGGCGTCGTCGCCGGACTGCCGGTCGAGCCGCGTCGATTGGAGACCGAAGCCCGCGTGCGTGTCGCCTCGGTTCGCCTGAGCAACGGCGAGACCATCGAGCTCCCGCGGGCGAACATCGAGCTCGTCGAAACGATGTCGCGGGATTAGGGCTTTGCGTCGCATCTCACCTGTGTTACGATGGCACGCCGCTACCACCCGCCGACGCGTGCATGGCTGACTAGGAGGTACACGGTGCGGGAAAGGGCAGGACGTCCGAGCGTCCATAGAACACTCGGTGCGGTTGTCGCTGCGATCACCGCATGTCTCCTCGTGCTGCCAGCCGCGTACGCCCAGGTCGCCGCAACGGATGTCCAAGCAAGCGACATTCCGAACGACGACGGCAGCCGCGGCGTCCAGGTGACATGGCAGTTCCCGACGACCGGTGCCGAAGACCTCAAGGGATTCGTCGTCCTCCGCCGCCCCGCCGATGGCGGCGAGCTCAAGCCAGCATCCGGTGCGAAGCCGCTCGCCCCGAAGGAGCGCAGCTTCGCCGACAAGGGAGCCGCCGGAGCCTCGGTCAAGGGCACGTCGCTCCGCGAGCCTTCCGTTCCCTACGTCTATGTCGTTCGAGCCCTCTACCCAGCCCCGCCGCCGGAACCCGTTGCCGAGCCATCGCCGGAGGTTGCCGACGGCGAAGCCGTTGCGCCGATCGGTCCGCCAGCCGCAGCGCCAGCGGAACCCGGAGCGACCCCGCCAGCCGCCGCAGATGCTCCGCAGCCGGAGCCGCCGCCAGACATTCAGGTCGATTCCTCTGAGAGCGCGCCCGCGAAGGCGACTGGAAACTGGTACCACACGGGTCGGACGCCGGTGCTGCTGGCGACCATCCTGTTCGCCGGCCTTCTCCTCACACTGATCCAGCTCGCCAAGGCGGGCAAGACACCGAAGATTCGCCGCATCCCTGGACTGGAAGCCGTCGATGAGGCGATCGGCAGGGCGACGGAGATGGGCAGACCTATCCTCTACGTCCCCGGCATCGGAGGAGTCGGCAGCATCGCGACGATGTCCGCGATGAACATCTACGGTCACGTCGCGAAGAAGGCGGGCGAGTTGGGAACGGCGGTGCGCGTGCCGTGCCGCGACGCCATCGTCATGCAGGTGATGCGCACGGTTGGGGAACAAGCCTACACCGACATCGGCAGACCCGACGCGTACCGATCCGAGGACGTGTTCTTCGTGACGGACAGCCAGTTCGCCTACGCAGCCGCCGTCGACGGGATCATGGTGCGCGAGAAGCCCAGCGCGATTTTCCTACAGGGTGTGTTCTACGCCGAATCGCTCATCCTGGCGGAGACGGGCAACAGCGTCGGAGCGATCCAAATCGCCGGAACCGACCGAGACTCGCAGGTTCCGTTCTTCCTCGCGGCGTGCGACTACACGTTGATCGGCGAGGAGCTCTTCGCCGCGAGCGCGTACCTGTCGCACGACATCCCGTTGCTGAGCACCATCCGAGCCCAGGACATCGGGAAGGCTGCGCTGATGATCGCGCTCATCGTCGGTGTCGTCTTGCAGTTCGCCCACATCGACGCGATCGCATGGTTCTTCGACACGGATCTGGCACGCTAGAGCTGGGTTCCGCCGCGCCGAGAGGATAAGTAACACATGCGAACAACGTTACCCTTGGCGATCTGCCTTGTCATGGGCTTGTTGATGCTGGTGCAGTGGTTCGTGCCGCACCCGCTGTCCATGGAGCTCTTCAGGCGGGTCAATGACTGGATGCTGACGATCGGCGTGTTCGCGCTGGTGCTCGGCATTGGCAGCCTCATTATGGTGCACACGCGACGTGTGCGACGGCAGACGGCGAACTGGCCCTACAGCGTCGTCGTTCTCCTCGGCTTGGTCGTGACGGCGGGCGTCGGCTTCGTCGAAGGGTTCGCCCATCCGCTGCGCGGCCTGGAGACGACGCAAGCGCTGCCGTACGAGGAAGGGACCTACACGGCGAAGGCCGGCACGATCACGATCCGCGACGCCGGCGTGAAGGGCGTGACGCTCGAGAAAGGCGACCGCGTCCGCGTCCTCTACGAGGGCGGAGGCCACACCGACGCGTTGGTCACAACGACCGTGTCGGACGCTGACGACGGCAACACCGACGGCGTTGTGACAGCGGCGATCGCAGCATGGCGCCAAGGCGTCCCTCCGGAGAACGGCACCGCGTTCGCGGTCATCCACCCGGGCGCGGACGTCTTCAACTGGATCTACGAGTACTTCTACGTCCCGTTGGACTCCACGATGTTCTCCATCCTGGCGTTCTTCATCGCGTCCGCCGCGTTCCGGGCCTTCCGCGCGAGGAACCTGGAAGCGACGCTGCTTCTGCTCTCCGCCTGCATCATCATCCTCGGGCTGACCACGCCGTTCATCTACGTCTGGGGCAAGGTGCTCCCGATGATCCCAGAAGCCCCGACCGCCGCAAAGGACTGGATTCTGGAGGTTCCCAATCTGGCGATGCGCCGCGCCATCATGTTGGGGGTCGGTCTGGGGTCGGTGGCACAGGCATTCCGCATCATCTTCGGCATTGAGCGCACCTACCTCGGCGGAGGAGGATGAGCATGAACGCGATATGGAGCTTCATCCGCACCGACCGGCGGTTCATCTTCCTCGTCGTAGCAGTGACTGTGATCGTCCCGGTCCTCGTCACGATCCCCTTCCCGGTTCCGGTCTCGAACGCGACGAGAGCCGCCTTCAACACGATGGAGGGATTGAAGCCGGGGGACGCCGTTCTCCTGTCGTTCAGCTATGGGCCCTCGTCGATGGCTGAGGTGCAGCCGCAGGTCGAAGCTGTCATGCGCCATGCGTTCCGCAAGGGACTGCGAGTTCTGACCGTGTCGTTGTTCCCAGACGCTGCGCCGCTGGGGTCTCGCGCGCTCGCCCGCGTCGTCGACAGCGACGAGTTCCGAAGCGAATCGGGAGGCAGCCGCCTCGTCGAAGGAACCGACTACGTCAACTTCGGGTACCGTCTCGGCACGGACACGCTGATCCGTCGGCTTGGACAGAACATCCCGCAGTTCATCGAGACAGACGTCCGCGGCGAACGCCTTGACGCATTGCCGGTGATGCAAGGCATCCAGAACTTCGACCAGATCGCACTGGTCGTCGATTTCGCCGCAGGCGACAGCCCGGATTGGTGGGTCGTCGATGGTCAAGGACGTTACGGCGTCAAGGTCGCCGTAGGCGTCACCGGGGTCATGGTTTCGCAGCAGTTCCCGTATCTGAACTCAGGACAGCTCGCGGGTCTCATCGGCGGAGGCGTCGGCGCCGCCGAGTACGAGAACCTCATCAACGCGCCCGCCACCGCGACGCGGCGAGTTGCGACGCTGGCGTTCGTGCACCTGCTGATCATCGCCATCGTCATCTTCGGCAACGTCCTCTACTTCCGGGAGCAGCGTGCTGCGGCGGAAGGAGACCCCGCATGACACAATCTATGTCGGCAACACTGGGGATCTGGATCGCCGCGATCCTGACGCTCTGCCTGTACAGCTTCCTGTACCACGACAACCCGTTCTACAAGTTCGCGGAACATCTCTTCGTGGGGGTGTCTGCCGGGTACCTCGTCGCACGTCAGTACTTCAACGCGTTCCTCCCCTACGTCTGGGAGCCGCTCAAGCGAGGCGTGGGGTACTTCAGCGAGCGCGATCTGCGGCAGCTCACGCAGGCAGGGGAAACGGCGCATGCACAGCCGTCCGAGCTGATCGTCGTCGTGCCGATCATCCTGGGGCTGCTCTTCTTCGCCCAGTTCGCGCGAGGACATGGCTGGTTGGTGCGAATCCCGGTGTCGTTCGCCCTCGGTGCGTCGATGGGAATGGGCGTGCCGGTTGTGTTTAAGGAGCAGGTCTACAAGCAGATGAACGCCGCGATCATCCCGTTCGACGCGCTGAACGGGAGCGCGGTGGCGATCAACGCGATCATCGTGCTGGTGGGCACCATCGCCGCGTTGACCTACTTCTTCTTCTCGATGGAACACCGAGGAGCCGTCGGCGCGGTCTCGCGCGTCGGCATGTGGTTCCTCATGATCGGATTCGGGTCGGCGTTCGGTAACACGGTGATGAACCGTGTCATGCTGCTGATCCAGCGTGTCGAGTTCCTGCTGCGCGAGTGGCTTCATCTTCTCCCGACCTAGCGATGGCGGATCCGTTGCTGTCGGTTCGGGAGCTTTCGGTCGCCTTTCGCTCGCGCGGTGGATGGACGCCTGCGGTGTCGGACGTGTCGTTCGACATCCACCCCGCCGAGACGGTGGCGTTGGTCGGTGAGTCCGGCAGCGGAAAGAGCGTCACAGCGCTTGCGGTGCTTCGGCTGATCCGAAGCCATGTCGGGCGGATCGTCGCCTCTCGGTTATCGCTTCAGGGCGTCGAGCTCCTCTCGTTGGCTGAGCGCGACATGCGGCGAGTGCGGGGCTCCGAGATCGCGATGATCTTTCAGGAGCCGATGACGTCGCTGAACCCGGTGTTCCAGGTCGGCGACCAGCTCGCGGCGGCTGCGACCAGTCACCGTCAGGCGTCGGCGTCCGAAGTGCGCGGCGATATCCTGAGCGCGCTCGAATCGGTGGGGATACCGGATCCGGTCAGGCAACTGAGGGCATATCCCCACGAACTCAGCGGGGGTATGCGCCAACGAGTCATGATCGCCATGGCGATCGTGAGACGCCCGGCGCTGCTGATCGCGGACGAACCGACGACGGCGTTGGACGTGACGGTTCAGGCGCAGATTCTGGATGTGCTGCGACGCCTGCGCGATGAGCGCGGCATGGCGATGCTGCTTATCAGCCACGACATGGGCGTGGTCGCCGAGATGTCGGAACGAGTCCTGGTCATGTACGCCGGCGAGATCGTCGAAGATGCGCCGGTGAATGCGCTCTTCGGGTCGCCAGGACACCCGTACACCCAGGGGCTGCTTCGGTCGGTACCGACGCTGACTGGTGACGCGGATCGTCTAGTACCCATCGACGGTGTCGTCCCGACTCCCGGCTCGTGGGGCAGCGGGTGTCGCTTCGCCACGAGATGCTCGGCACGCGGTCCGATCTGCTCCGAGCGGACGCCGGAGCTGAGCGCCATGCCAGGCTCGTCGACACTGAATGAAACCGCTGAGGATGCACACTCCCATAATGTCCGCTGTTTTGCCATTTCGCACCCGTCGATGTATAACGATACGCGGCTGGGACATGAACATCCTGACCGGTGAGCTCGTTATGAAGCCCAGCCAGCGCTCACAGGGAGTTGGTGGATGACCGAAGACGCCGCGCCATGGGCGGAGGATTGGCGGGACGTGTTCCGAGGCGGAGTATCGACCGCGGAGGAATTGGCTCGACGGTTCGACCTCGACGTGGAATCGCTCCGGCGGATCGAGAAGGAATTCCCGTTTCGGATCAACCGTTATTACCTGAGCTTGATCGAGTCGAAAGACGATCCGATCTGGAAGCAGGTGGTGCCGGACATCGAGGAGCTCCAAGGTGAAATCGGGTACGACGACCCGCTCGCCGAGGAATCGGACAGTCCGATCCTGAACCTGACGCACCGTTATCCAGATCGCGTGCTCTTCTACATCAACCATCAGTGTCCGATCTACTGCCGATTCTGCACCCGGAAGCGGAAGGTGGGCGATCCCCACTCGTTGCCGAAGGAAGAGATCGACCGGGGGATCCAGTACATTCGCGACCATCCGGAGATACGCGACATCGTCGTGTCCGGCGGCGATGCGCTGATGCTGTCCGATCAGCGGATCGACGAGATTCTCGGGAAGCTGCGCGCGATTCCGCATGTGGAGATACTTCGCGTTGCGACGCGTGTTCCATGCGCGCTGCCGCAGCGGGTCACGTCCGAACTGTGCGCCGTGCTCAAGAAGCACCATCCGCTCTACATCAACACGCATTTCAATCACCCCCGAGAGGTGACTCCGGAGGCGGAGAAAGCGTGTGGCATGCTGGCAGATGCCGGGATTCCGCTGGGTTGTCAGACCGTTTTGCTGAGGGGAGTCAACGACGATCCGGCGACGATGAAGGAGTTGATGCAGCGGCTGCTCCGGATCCGTGTGAAGCCGTACTACATCTACCAAGCGGACCTGGTTCAGGGCACGGATCACTTTCGGACGTCGGTTCGCAGGGGACTCGAGATCATTCAGGCTCTCAGGGGACACACGTCCGGTATGGCGGTACCGCATTTCGTCATCGACGCGCCCGGAGGCGGCGGGAAGATCGCGCTTCTGCCGGACGCGGTCGTTGAGTGGAACGATCAGGAAATCGTGCTGCGCAACTACGAAGGGAACATCTACCGATACCCGAACGTCCCGGAAGAGCTCGCGTCGCCGGTGATTCCGCAGAGCTCGCTGGTCCGCTTCGACGCTCGATGATGCCGATGTCGGATGCCGTCTCGGATCGGATTCGGCTGCGTGGGATCCGGTTCCACGGACGCCACGGCGTGTTCGATGTCGAACGCGAAGTCGGGCAATGGTATCGGGTCGATGTCGACCTGCTGGTGGACTTGAGGGTTGCCGGTCGGACGGACGACCTGGGCGAGTCCGTGGATTATGGCGACGTATGCCGGAGGATCGTCGTCCTCGGCTCGGAGCGCAGCTACCGACTGATCGAGGCACTCGCCGAGGCGATCGCCGACATGGTCTTGGGTTCGTTTGCCGTATCGGGAGTTCGAGTGCTGGTCGAAAAAACGCCCCCTCCCGCGTTGGTAGACATGCTCGCGCCGTGGGGGAGCGTCGAATCATCTGCGGTGGAGATAGTCCGCTCGCGGGAAGAGTAAGCCGGGCGTGTCATCGCGCCTCAACGTTGAGAACTGCTGTCGATCTGCGCTTGGCGAACGACGCCGCGTGCGACGACGACAGAGGAGATGCTGATGGATGATCGGACTGCGATCCTACTCGTGAGCGCGAGCGAGAAGGACGCGAACATGTACTATGCCACACGGCTGTTCGTGCCGGACGCGTTCATCTACCTCCGAACCTCCGGCGAGAGCGTTGCCGTGATCGGGAACCTGGAGCTGGAGCGCGCCCGCGAGCACGCAACCGTGGACCGTGTGCTGCCTCTTGCCCAGTACTGGAAACTGGCGCAGGACAAGCACCAGAAGACGCCCAGCACCGGCGAAATCGTCGACATCCTTCTCCGAGAGTTCGGTGTAGACAGGGTCATCGTACCGCCCGACTTCAGCCTCAAGTTCGCCGATTCCATCCGCTCTTACGGCTACACCGTCGAAGCCAAGCCGGAACCGTTCTTCGAAGAACGGATGGTCAAGACCGCAGACGAGATCGAGTTGATGCGGCAGACCATCCAAGTCACCGAAGCAGCCCTCGCGTCAGGGATCGACTTGATCCGCACTGCGAAGATCGGCAAGGACGACGTCCTCATGCGCGACGGCAAGCCGCTTGCATCCAGCCATGTCCGCCAAGCGGTCCACTGCTATCTGACCATGCACGAGTGCGTCGCCTCCCATACCGTCGTCTCGTGCGGCGAGCAGACCACTTCGCCCCATCAGGAGGGCGCGGGATCTCTGTACGCCAACCAGCCGATCATCATCGACTGCTCGCCCAAGAGCTTCGGCAACGGCTACTACGCCGACCTGACTCGAACCGTCGTGCGTGGCAAGGCTTCCGATCCGCTCCGTCGCCAGTACGAAACGGTGATAGAGGCGCAGCAGCACGCCTACTCGCTGCTGAAACCCGGAGCCAGCGGCAAGGACGTCCATGCCGCCGTCGCGAAGTTCCTCGACGACCGCGGCTACAAGACGCACGCCGTCGACGGGAAGCCGCAGGGCTTCTTCCATGCCACGGGTCACGGGATCGGCTTGGAGGGACACGAACGCCCGCACTTGGCGCTGCGCGACCATGTCCTATCGAGCGGCAATATCCTCGCCATCGAGCCGGCGTTGTACTACTCCGGTGTCGGGGGGGTCCGAATCGAAGATGACGTGCTCGTGATGGACGATGGCGTCGAGGTGCTTTCCACGCTCGACCGCACGCTCGAGATCTGACGCGGAAGGCTGGATGGGCGTTTTCAGAGACGCGGACGAGTTCTACGCCTGCATCGGCGCATGGCTCGTCAAAGTCAGCGAGGAGCCCCGGCTCTTCGACGCGATTGCCGACTCCGGCATCGTCGTCCGTTTCCGCTATTCCGATCCCGATGCATCGATCACCGTCGATGCCCGATCCGGATCCAATGCGGTCCTTCTCGACGAGACGAAGACGCTCGCGGATGTCGAGCTCTGGATGCCGGCAGACATCGCCCATCGGTTCTGGATGGGCTCGATCAATCCCATCGGCGAGGTCTTCGCCGGCAGGATCACCTATCGCGGGTCGCTCTCCAAGCTAACTCGGTTCCTGCCCCTCCTCCGTCCCGCCATGGAGCACTATCCGCAGCATCTCCAAGACGTCGGCATGCGCCACCTCTTGACGTCGTAGCGCTGCCCATGTCTGGCGCGGCGGAGCCTACTTCGCGCACTCCCTCCGCAGCCAGTCGATGTTCCGCTCGCCCCACTCGGCGAGGTGGGTCATCCGGTTCGCGTCGTAGATGACCGCGAAGTCCTCGACGGCGGCGAGCCGTTTGTCGGCGAGCACCCACTCCTGACCCGTCGCATCGGCGCGTTCCCGCACCTCATCCCAGCGCATCAGCGCCAGATACATCGGCGCGAGGCTCGCCAGCTCGACGTGCGCGAGCCGCTCACGATCGTTGCGAACCGCGCTCTTGGCGGCGGAGAAGTGGCGCAGGGCTTCGAGGATCAGATCGGGACTCAGGAACGGCGCGTCGTGCGGCGTGAAGCATCCCAGGTGGTAGTTCGCCGCGATGACGGCGTCGTGGACGCTGTGCATGTAATCGACGATGTGCGGCGCGGCGTGTCCGTAGAAGCCTGTGAGGAACTCGTCGATGAGCGCTGAGGCGTTCCGCGACGGGTCCCAGAGCATCTTGGCGAGAACCCATGCGCGGAGCTCCGCCATCTCGCCGCCGAGCGACTGGTAGGAGCCCTGCTCGAAGAGACCCTTGACCCCGTGTTCCACGAAGAACCGGACGTTCTCGCCCAGCACGTACCAGTTTGGGTGCGGCTGGACGTAGTGGCGGAAGTCCGTCACGTAGTCCCAGATGTAGAGGCGGTCGCAGATGGCGTACCAGCCCTCGATGTCTTCGCGGAAGGCGCGGTTGCTCTCGTGGCTGAGCGGCTGCGCGAAGTTGCACTCGATGCTGCACAACCGGACGATGACGTTGTGCCGAGGTTTCGTGACCTTCGGCGGCTTGCGCGTGTACTGGTAAGCCAGCGTATCGACGGCGACGTTGGGGAACTCGTCTTCGATCCGCTCGGCGACGGCGTTGACGAAGCGCAGCAGCGTTCCGGCGTGGCTCCCCTCTTCCTCGTCGATCGCGCGGCAGTTGTCGCACGTACACGCGCCGTGCCAGTCGTTCTGCGACACGGAGATGATCGTCGCCTCCGGGCTCTCGCGGAGCCATTCGCGGACGCGCTCCGTGAGGAACTCCAGGAGCTCCGGGTTCGTCAGGCAGAGCTGGGCGCGTTCATGAACGCGCTTGCCCTCGATCTCCGAGTACCACTCAGGATGTTCCGCGAAGTGCTTCTCCGGCGGAACCAGCGGGAAGAACGTGTGGACGAACCCCTTGTAGACATGCTTGCCGCCGCGCTGCGCGTCGAGGCGTTCCGAGTTGCCGTTCGATTTGTTGCGAACCGCCCAGTCGCCGTCGAACGCGTGGAAGTGGAACGGCTCTCGATACTCCAAGATCGGCACGAACCGCCGGTTCAGGTCGGGAATCTCGAGTCGCGGCATGCTCGGAATGTAGCTCGCCTCGTGCGTCCACCAGCGGCATCCGAGCGTGTCCTCAAGGAACGTGTAGACCGCGTAGAGCGTCCCACGCGGAGCCCCGGCTCCGCCGCTCAGGACGATGTCGGGGTCTTGCGTGCGAATGAGCAGACCGTCATCGCCCAAGTCCTCGAGCTCCTCAGGATCGAGTCCCGCCGCCGTGGCGGCTCCCGCTCCGACGGCAAGGCATGGGCGGTTCCCCTTCGCATCCGGAGCGACGATCTCGAACCGGGCACCGGCGATCTCGCCCAGATAGCGTGACAGTTCCTGTGCGGCGTGCCGTTCCGGAGCGGATGCCTCCGCCGCCACGGTGATGACGTACTCGGTCATGCCGGCGTCTGCGAGCAGCAGCATGTCTCTTCTCCTGACCTAGCCGCGCGACCAATCGAACGCGGCTGATACGATCGTGTCCTTGCCGTTGAGAAGCCGGTCGTAGACATCGATAGCCTCGGACGGCGCAGCGCACTCCGTCGGGATGCCGGCGTCGCGCAGCCGACCGGACGCCGTCTGTTCGAGAATCCATCGCATCGCCCGATCCACGTTCCAGCCGAGGCGCGCTCCGATGGGTCCGAACAGGAAGTCGCCGTGTGCGCCGAGCACTTCGATGCACCGCTTGTGCATGTCGGGATAGAAGTTCATCTCAGGAACCGTCCCGCGCGGCGATCCGACGATGACGCACTGTCCGCCTTCGCGGGTCATGCCCATCGCACTCACGACTCCCGCCGGAACGCCCGTCGCGTCGGCGACGATGTCCGGCAACTCCCCGCCGTTCGCTTCGCGCAGAGCGACAGGGAAGTTATCGCCCGGGTCGAGCACGGCGTCCGCGCCGCCCAGCAGCGCCGTTTCACGACGGTTGGCGAACGGATCGACACCGATGACCGGGTACGCGCCCGACGCGGCGAACGCCCGTACAGCAGACTGCCCGATGACGCCCAACCCCTGGACGACGACGGAGCGCCCCATCGTCGTCGGAACGCGCGCCGCAGCCCCGAAGCCGTAGCGCACGATGCACGTGAACGCCGCGAACTCGGGACGCACGCCCTCCGGAACACGCCAGCACGACCGCGCCGGACGGATCGCGCGCGACGTGTGGTTTCCGGCGTACGCGACCCGCGTTCCAGGCTCCAGCCCTGTCACACCCGATCCGACCGCCTCGACGACACCGCACGCGCTGTATCCCGACCGGAACGGGAAACGCCAGCTCGGGTAGTTCGGGTCCGTCAACCACTGGTGCTTGCCGGTGAAAACGGCGAGCTCCGTTCCTGAGCTGATGCCGCTGAACTCCGTGCGGATCAGCGCGTTGCCGTCGCCTGGAATCGGGTCGAGCTCCGACTCGGAGACCTCGGCGCGGAAGGGCTCGGTGATTCGTATCTCGCGGATGCGCATGACGCAGCGTCCTGTCGTCAGAGGGTATCGCGCAGGAACTGGACGATCTCGCGGCGCATCTCGGCGGTCTCCTCGTGCCCCACGTCGTAGGTGAGCAGCTTCCATCGCTCGGACGCGCCGTGCGTCGTGTAGACCTGCCGAAGCTCCGCGTCGATGCGTTCCAGACCCGCTGGCGGCGTGAGGGTGTCTCGAAGACCCGCGAGGCTCAGGTGGGCGCGCGGCGCGATGAGCGCGTTGATCCGCGCCGTCGTGAAGTGCCGGAGCAGGCGCGGTACGTAGTAGTAGATGCCGTGCCCATCGAGCCCGCCCGCGTCGATGAGAGCGTGGAAGTCCGTCAGGCAGCAGATGTCGACGCAGGTGCGGACCCGCTCGTCGAGGGCGGCGACCCACCACGCCATCGTGCTGCCCATGGAGATGCCCACGGTTCCCAGCCGCCCTGCGTCCACGTCGCGACGGCTGCAGAGGTAGTCGATCCCGCGGATCGAGTCGTAGACCATCATCCCCCACAGGACCTGACCGTGCCAGATCATTCGCTTGAAGACAGATGATTCGCTCGCGTTGTGCCTCTTGCCGAACACCCACGTGTCCATGCAGAGCGCGGCGCAGCCCATGTCGGTCAGGAGTTTGGCGTAGGGCGGGGTCTGGAGGGCGGTTCGCCCTTCGGTGAGTTCGTCCTTGCCGAGGGCGTAGTCGCCGCCGTGAGCGTGATTGTAGAGAACCGTGGGCAGCGCGGCGTCGCCGCTTCCGGCGGGCTTCACGAAGTAAGCGGGAACCGGCTCGATGCCGTTCAGGTCTAGTAGCAGGTCTTCGATGACGTAGCCGTCGTCGGCGGTTCGGACGGATCGTTCCAGCACGGAGATGGGGCGGTCGCGCGGCGGAAGGTCGCCCAGGAGACCGTAGAGCTCGGCGCGGCGACTCGAGTCGGACATCGGCGTATCCTCCACGCGGTGGGTCGTCGGTCTGCCGAGTGTAGGATGGACGCGGTGGACGCACAAGCCGAGTCACGGCGCGAGAGCTCGCCTTCATCGGCTTTCTTGACGGGTCTCGACCCCGACGATACAATGGCGAGCACGGACGCCGATGCACGCCAAGTCTGCACGCCAAGTCCGGTCGGGCGCGAACAGGAGGCACCCGATGCGATCGGTTCCCCGCTCTCCACGCAGCGTGTCGTACCCGGTCTTTCTGATCGCCCTGGTCCTCTTGTCCCTCCACGGCGCGGCGTTCGGGGCGACCGTCAACGTCATCGAGATCCGCTCCGAGATCAGCAAGGGACTCGCCACCTACATCGAGCGCGCGCTCAAGGACGCCGAACGATCCGCCGACGTCATCGTATTCGACATGCACACGCCCGGCGGGCGCGTCGACGCGATGGGCGACATCGTGAACGCGATCTTCGAGACCGAGAAGCCGACCATCGCCTACGTCCGCACCGAGGCGATATCCGCCGGAGCCGTCATCGCGCTGGCATCCGATCAGATCGTCATGGCTCCGGGCTCCACCATCGGAGACGCCGCTCCCGTCAGTCAGGGCGGCGAGGAGCTCGGCGAGAAGGTCATTTCCTACATTCGCGGCAAGATCCGTGCGACCGCCGAGCGAAACGGCAGGAACCCCGCCATCGCCGAAGCCATGGTCGATAAGAAGAAGGTCCTTGTCCGATCCGAAGCGGGCGTCGAGGCGCTCACGCCTGCTGAGTTCGCGGAGCGGAAGGCGTCGGACCCTTCCATCGAAGTGCTCAGCCACGAGGGCGAACTGCTGACGCTCACAACCGACGCCGCGCTCGACCTCGGTTTCGTCGAGCTGCGCGCCGTGAACCTGGACGAACTGCTCGCCGCCTACTCCCTCGCCGAAGTGGATGGCAAGCCTCGCGTCTACACCACATCGCACCTGGAGACGGCTCGCGCGTCGGAACCGAAGCTCCGCGTTATCGAGTCGCTGGAGGGGGCGCAGGTCATCCGCATGAGCAAGTCGATCCTGGAACGGCTCGCGATCGGGGTCACGGGGACGCTCTTCGGTTCTCTCCTGCTGTCCATCGGCATGGTGGGCATCCTGATTGAGTTGCGCACGCCCGGATTCGGCATCCCGGGCATCGCCGGGATACTCAGCCTGGCGCTCTTCTTCGGCGGACACATGCTCGCCGAGGTGCAAGCAAGCTACGGATTGCTCGCGTTCCTGATCGGGCTCGTTCTGCTGGCGCTCGAAATCTTCGTCATACCGGGGTTCGGCGTCGCGGGCATATCGGGGATCGCCCTGATGGTCGGGGGTCTGCTCTTCGTCTTCGGTCAATCGGCGCAGAGCCTCAGCGGCGCGCTGACCTCGCTGTCCATCTCCATCCTCGGCACGATCACGCTGGCAGTCGTGCTCGGGATGGCGCTCCCGAAAACACGAGCATGGAACCGGCTCATCCTGGGCGTCGAGGAGCGGAGCGCCGACGGCTACCGCGCGCCTCGCGCCGACCTGGCAGGTCTGCTCGGACTCAGCGGCACGTCGGTGTCGCAGTTGCGCCCCGCCGGCGTCGCCGAGATCGGCGGACAGCGCGTCGATGTCGTCGCCGACGGCGAGTTCATCGCGTCGAACCAGCCGGTCGAGGTGGTCCAAGTCGAGGGCGTGCGAGTCGTCGTGCGCCGAACCAAGGCATCCGCGTAGCCAGGAGCTCCCATGGGCGACTCCATCGCGTTCCTGACGATCCTCGTCGTCTTCGGCGGAATCCTCTTCCTGTTCCTGCTCTTCTACTTCGTCCCGATGGGGTTGTGGATATCCGCCCTGTTCGCCGGTGTCCGAGTGCGCCTGATCGGCGATCTGGTCGGGATGCGCCTCAGGCGTGTGTCGCCGCCCCGGATCATCGGGCCCATGATCAACGCGACGAAGGCGGGCATCACGTCCCGCCATGGCGTCAACATCTCTAAGCTCGAAGGTCACTATCTCGCGCGAGGCGACGTCGCGCGTGTCATCAACTCCCTGATCGCCGCCGACAAGGCAGGGATCGAGCTCAGCTTCGAGCGGGCGACTGCCATCGACCTCGCGGGCCGCGACGTCTTCGAGGCGGTGCAGGTCAGCGTGAACCCGCGCGTCATCTCGACGCCCGTCGTCTGGGCGGTCGCCCGCGACGGCGTGCAGCTCAAGGCGACAGCGCGCGTCACGGTTCGAGCGAATATCGAACGACTCGTCGGCGGCGCAGGCGAAGAGACCATCCTGGCGCGCGTCGGAGAGGGCATCGTCTCCGCCATCGGTTCAGCTCAGGACTACAAAGAGGTCTTGGAGAACCCCGACATCATCTCGCAGAAGGTCCTCGCCAGAGGGCTGGACGCCGGCACCGCGTTCGAGATCCTCTCCATCGACATCGCCGACGTGGACGTCGGCGAGAACATCGGCGCTCGACTGGCGGCGGAGCAGGCGGAAGCCGATCTCGTTGTGTTCCAAGCCAAGGCGGAGGAACGCGCCGCCATGGCGCGCGCCCGTGAGCAGGAGATGAAGGCGCGCGTGCAAGAGATGCAGGCGCACGTCGTCGAGGCGGAAGCCAGCGTGCCGCGAGCGCTCGCCGAGGCGTTCCGAGCCGGCAACATCGCCGGAGGCGCCGAAGCGTCCTAGCGTCCCTGCGCGAGCGCAACGCCCACGCAACGCCCATCGGAGTACCCATGTTCCAGTTTTCAGCCGTCGTCATCGTGCTGGTGGTCGCGTTCGTCGTCGCGCTCAGTTGGATGGTTCCCATCGGGCTGTGGGTCGCGGCGCGCGCGGCAGGTGTGCACGTCCGCATCTTCGGCGATCTGGTCGCGATGAAGCTGCGGCGCGTCCCGCCCCGCGTCGTCGTCGATCCGCTGATCGCCGCGACGAAGGCGGGCTTGTCCCTCGCGCTGCCGAGCCTCGAAGCGCACTTCCTCGCCGGCGGCAAAGTCGAGCGGGTCGTCCAGGCGCTCATCGAAGCGGACAAGGCGCACATCCCACTGGAGTTCGAACGCGCCGCCGCCATCGACCTGGCGGGCAGAGACGTGCTCGAAGCCGTCAGCATGTCGATCACGCCGAAGGTCATCGAGACGCCCAAGATCGTCGCCGTCGCCAAGAACGGCATCCAACTCGTCGTGACGGCGCGCGTCACGGTTCGGGCGAACATCGACCGGCTCGTCGGGGGAGCCGGGGAAGCCACCGTCATCGCCCGCGTCGGACAGGGCATCATCACGACCATCGGTTCCTCGGAGACACACGCGGAAGTCCAGGAGAGCCCGGAGAGCATCTCGCGAACCGTCCTCAACGCGGGGCTCGCGACGGGAACGGCGTTTGAGATTCTCTCCATCGACATCGCCGACGTCGACGTGGGCGACAATATCGGCGCGAAGCTCCAGCGCGACCGCGCCGAGGCGGAGCTCAAGATCGCCCGCGCCAAGGCGGAGGAACGACGAGCGATCGCCCAGGCTCAGGAACAGGAGATGAGAGCCGTCGTCGAGGAGAAGAACGCCGACCTCGTCGAAGCGGAAGCCGAGGTTCCCTTGGCAATCGCCGAAGCGTTCCGTTCGGGGCGGCTCGGTATCCGCGACTACTACTCGCTGCGGAACCTGATGGCGGACACGGACATGCGCCAGGCAATCGCCGCCGGAGGCGATGAGAGCGGAGATCGTCGGAGCTATGGTCGATTCTCCGGCTAGGAACCGACGGATGCGCCGCGCCGCCTCGCTCATGGCGTTCCCCTTGCTCGCAGCAGTCGTCGTGCTCAGCGGGTGTACGACCGACAGCGATGTCGAGGACGACCGCGCGACTCCACTGACGGTGCTCTCGACCTCTCCCGCCGACGGGGACGACTGGGTCGCGTCCGAGCCGCTCCGCGTGCGGTTCAGCAAACCGGTGACACTCACCTCGGTGCGAGATGGTCTCCGTATCGTCGGAATGACCGTGGACGTCCAGTACGACGCCGCGACTCGCACCGCGTTCGTCAAGCCGGAGAAGCCGCTGGTTCCCGGACGCCCCTACACGCTGACCATCCTCCGCATCGTGGCGGAGGATGGTTCCACGCTGTCGGACGTCATCACGATCAACTTCAAGGCATCTTAGACGTGGGCGAACGCAGTCAAGAACTCATCACGACGTTGATCTGGGTCGCCATCGGCTTGGGAGTGTGGGCGTTTCGGCAGCTCTCCGAGCGCAGAAACCGGGATGCGCCGACACCAGAATCCGTTCCCGAACAACCGCCTATTGACGACTGGTCCAACAGCCGGACGGAACGCCCATCGGAGCGCATTCAGCCCATGCCGCGCGTGTTCATGCGGGCGGACGCCGCACCAAGTACGGCAACCGCTCACGGAAGAGCTGACCTCACCGGGTCGAAGGTCTGCCTGGTGCACTGCATCGATCCTCGGATCCAGCAGATGGTCGAGTCATTCCGTGCCAAGTCCGGTATCACCTACGGGCACTTCGATAGAGTGTCTGTCGCTGGCGGCGCGGGCTTCCTCGACGACTACCAAGACGAGGTAGCCATCGCGTTCACGCGCCACGAGGTACGAGACATCGTCTTGACGGGCCACGATGACTGTCTCGCTGGAACGACACGTGGCGGTGTTCTCGACGCCGCTGGGCAGCTCCGCGAGCGCTATGGCTCCTCCGTGCGCGTTCACGCGATCTGGTTCCATCTCGATGGCACGCATGATGTCCTCGCAGGGGACCCACTAACTGGGCAGACTCCGGAGACCCCAGCGACCCGCCAGGATACGGAACCACATGGGCGTCCGCCTCTGGCGCCGCATTCGGCGT
Organism: Candidatus Poribacteria bacterium; assembly: GCA_016866785.1. Classification (NCBI taxonomy): domain Bacteria; phylum Candidatus Poribacteria; species Candidatus Poribacteria bacterium. The sequence continues at coordinate 14,035 of VGLH01000009.1, read as the reverse complement.
TCCACCTCCGTGCCGACGACAGGTCTGTGCGACAAGGCATCGTGGCATCGGTCATCCTGGGGAAGCCCAGGTCACTCCAGAAGTGAGCCCGTCGCAGAGGAACCCATGAGCCGGACCGCCGTCGCGCTGTGCGTTCTGTTGCTGCTGGCGGTGGAACCCATCCACGCCGGAAGCGTCGTCGTCACCGAGGTGATGGCGAACCCGAATGAGGCGCAGGGAGGGCAAAAAGCCGGCGAGTTCGTCGAGCTCTTCAACCCCGGCGACGAACCCGTCGACCTCAAGGGCTGGCAGATCGCCGACCGCGACGCCAAAGACGTTCTCGTCCCATTCGTCGCCACGGACTCCGCGGAACTGGCTCCCCATTCCTTCGCGGTCATTCTCGACCCGGACTACGACAACCAGTACGCAATCCCCGACGGAACGCTACGCCTGAAGCCGACGAACGCCTCCATCGGGAACGGGCTCTCGACGACGGACCCGATCCGGCTGTTTGACGCGAACGGCACGCTCCAAGACACGTTTACGCCTCCCACCGCGGCGCGGAGCGGCGTTTCGTTCGAGCGAATCAACATCTGGGCGGCAGACGCGCCGGAGAACTGGCAACTCTCGACCGACGCGACCGGAACCACCATCGGTCGCGAGACGAGTCCGCCGAAGCCCAAGCCGTCCGCTCAGCCCCAGCCTCCCGCTGCCGGAATCGTCGTCGTCAACGAGATCATGTTCCGACCCAAGACCGATGCGCCGGAGTGGGTCGAGCTCCACAACGGCGGCGATGTGCCGGTTCTCATGCAGGGCTGGACCATCTCGGACGCGCGGAACCTGCCCGTCGAGATTCCGTCCGCCGTGTTCCCGGCAAAGGCGTACATCCTCCTGACGCGCAGCGCCGACGAGCTCAGAACCGCGCACCCGAACCTGCCTCTCGACACCGTCGTCCTCGAAATCGCGCTGCCAACGCTCAACGACACGGGCGATACCGTCGCGGTGAACGCGGGAGACAGCACGAGCATCGACACGATGACCTACGGCTCGCTCGATGTCACGCCCGGACAGTCGCTCGAGAGACGCGAACCGGGTGACGACTCCGCTCGCCTCGACAACTGGCGGCTCTCGGTCTCGCAGGCGGGATCGACGCCCGGTCTCGAGAACAGCGTCCGCCATGACACCGGCGAACGACCGGTGCTGGACGCCTCTCCGAACCCGTTCGACCCGTCGCACGGGGCTCTCGCCATCCGCTACGAAGCGCCCATCTCGTCGACCGTGACGCTCCGTATCTTCAACAGCGCCGGGGTGCTGGTGCGCGTCCTCGCGTCGGAATCTCCCTACTCCGGCAGGCAGTCGATGGAGTGGAATGGCAAGAACGACGCCGGCGAGTCGGTTCCCACGGGCATCTACATCATCCAACTGCTCGCCGTGTCTGAGAACCGTCCTCGCGCGGCTGCGCTGGCGATTGTCGTCTCCGAGCCATGACCCACCGAGCTTGGGCCCTCTCCGCGTTGGCTGCTATCGCCGCGACGTGGGCTCCAGGCAACGCGCTGGCATCGTTCGAGCGAGAACCCCTCGCGCCGGCGAACATCGCCATCGGCAGGAGCGGGGTTGCCGACACCCGCGCCCGTGTCTCCGGCGCGCTGAACCCGGCTTCATCGAGTGGGACCTGGGTGGACGCCGCCTATTGCCGCCCGTTCGGTGTCGCAGGGCTGTCCGAGCAGTCGGTCGGCGGCGTGCTGCCCGTGGGCTCCACGGCGACGCTCTCCAGCCGGTGGGATCGCTTCGGGAATGACCTCTACGTAGAAGACACGGCGAGCCTCGGAGGCGCGTACCGGATTGGAGCCGTGTCGGCTGGAGTCCGAGGGTCGTCCTACTCGCATCGCGTCGCGGATCATGACCGCCGAGGAGCTTGGAGCGCCGACGTAGGGCTTCAGGCGCGTGTTCAGCCGACCATCGGTCTCGGAGGCTCGGTGCGTCGCGTTCGGACGACTCGCGGAACGCCGCCGCGCGAATACCGCATCGGCACCGAGATGCGCATCGATGACGCCAGCACGGTATTCGCCGACCTGTACCGCCGTCGCGATGAGAGCGGCGTTGCCGTCGGCGTCGAATGGCGCGGCGCTGACTGGCTCACGCTCGCCGGAGGCGTCCACAGCCACCCCTGGCAGTGGGCGACCGGCTTCACGCTGCGGCGAGACGGCTTCTTGCTGGTCTACGCCGTCGAGACCCACTCCGCGCTGTCCGCTACGCACTCGGTCTCCATCGCGATCGGCGCTCAACCGTGAACCGCGCGGCTCGCGCCCTTTGCGCGCTCTGCCTGATCGCCTCGCCGCTGCATGGCTACGAACCGCCTGACCACGCCGTGCTATCGGAACCGTCGGACGTCGATGCCTGGCTCGAAGAGGGGGAGGTAACGTTCGCGGAGTGGCTCCAGTTGCGCGAGTGGTTCGATCTGCCGTTGAGCTTGCGGGAAGCAAGTCCCGATGAGCTGAGCGTCATGCAGGAGCTCCCGCTCAGCCCATCGAGGGATTGGGGGCAAGATGGGCTGTCGGTTGAGCCCTTGCCCGATTCGAGCTCGTCGTTCGTTTACGAGGCGTCAGATGCGCCACGAACGGCGCGCGTCCGACAGCGCTTCACCGATCACCGATCCGATGGCGAGCGAGGCGTCCTGACCGGCTTCGTCCGAGCCACTCCCGCAACCGGATTCACCGTCGCCGCAGCCGAGTCCTCCGGCGGCGCCGAGGCGCTGCGATGGGATCGACGCATGGGTGTCGTCCGCGAGCGGGAACCTTCGCGCCTAACGCGCGGATACGTCGAATGGGCGCATCCAGAGCTGCACGCCGTCGCAGGCGACTTCTCGGTCGGGTTCGGCACGGGGTTGGCGGCGAACACCGGCAACCGCCGTTACCCGAACGGCATCTCGCCCAACGTCGCATCGACGGCGCGGCAGAGGGGCGTCGCGGCGACATGGAGCAGCGAGCGCGCCGCTCTCACCGGGTTCCGATCCATCATTCCCAAAACGGCGTCGTTGAGCCCTGCGCAAACCGGCTTGGCGCGATCCCGATCCGTCGATGGAGCCCTTGAGGAGCGGTCGGCAGGCGCGCGCGCCGAGCTCGCGCTTCCAGCCGGCCGCGCCGCCGTCGCGTGGACCGTCCAGTCGGAACGCAGCTTGGTGGGAACGCCGATCCTCGGGCGCGACCCGTCCCCGCGAAGGACGTTCTCTGTCGACGCGCACGGCGCTGTCGGCGGGCTCCGATGGCGCGGCGAAGCCGCCCACGCCGGGGAGGTCGCCGCCCGGCTCGAACTCGCCGCGAGAGGACCCAACGCTCGACTGGCTCTGAACGCCTACCACGTTCCGGTTCGATTCATCGCGCCGTTGGGCAGCCACGCGAGCGGACGGCAAGGAATCTTCGCCAGAGGGCAGCTCGCGCCGACTCGACGCGCCCGGATCGGCGGTCAGTTTCTGTCCGAGGAGCGTTTAGCGACCGCAACGGCGCGGATCGACACGCGAGTCTGGTTTTCGTCGCCAATAGTGCGTAGAATACGCCTCGGCGGGGTCTGGTCGAACCAGATCGGCAACGTGGATGACCTGAACAGCATACGACGGCGTGTCGAGTTGACGCTGCGCACTTCGATGGGCAGCGCCCGGTTCGGCGTGCGCGGCTGGGAGCTTCGCCGACCCGACCTGCCGCGACAGGTGGGAGGAATGCTCCTGTCGACGATCCGGCTTCGGAACGCTCTGACGTGCCTCGCCAGCGTCGGTCTGGTGGTTCCGGAGCCAGGTTCGGGGGCGCAGCTCGACGACGCATCCATCCAGGCGACCGCTCGGAGCGCGAATACGATGCTACGAATGGGCGTGAAGCGCCGATGGGACGATCTCGGAAAGGCGACGACCACGTGGTTCGGCATCGTGGACAGACAGTGGGAGCTCCTGCCATGATGCGGCTCGTCGCGGCGGCGTTCAGCGTATCGCTGGTCGTCGGAGCGGCATGGGCTCAGACGGCGGACGTTCTCGCCGACTACGTCGTCGCCGCCGTGAACGGCGAAGCGATCACCGCGAGCGCCCTCGCGATGGCGATGCGCGTCGAGAACGCGGATACAGCGGATGCCAACGCTCGGCGGCGCGTGCTGGACTCCCTCATCGATCAGCGCCTGTTCTTGCAGAAGGCGCGGAACTTCACGTTCGTGACCGACGAGCGCGTTTCCGAGCACCTCGAGCGGCTCCAGGGCACGTTCCCCAGCCGGCAGCAGTTCATCGACGACCTCGCTCGTCGAGGCATGACGCTCGACGACGCCAGAGAGCAGATCCGCGACAGCCTGATGCTCGTCCAGTTGGAGCTGCGCAACTTCAGACCACAGATCACCGAGGTGAGCCCGACGGACGTCGAAGCCTACTACGTCGCGCACCCCGAGGAGTTCAGCGTTCCGGCGCGGTTTCGCCTCGCGCAGTTCACCGTCGAGTTCGACGGCGAGACGAGTCTCGAATCAGACGCCCAGCGGAAAGCAGTCGCGTTGCGCGAGCGTATCGCATCGGGTGAGTTGACCCCGGAGGCGCTTGCGGAACAGGTCAACGGCGACCTGGCGATTCGTGTCGTGCTCGACAGCGGTCTGAAGCTCGCTTCGGATCTTCCGGCGGCTCTCGGAGATGCTGTGGCGGAACTGCCTGTGTCGGGAGTGACGGCGCCGCTACGGGTTCCGGGCGGGTTCCTCGTCGCCGTCCTGCGAGAGCGTCGGGACGCCTCCCGTCAGCCGCTCGCCGACGTGCGCGCAGCGATCATCGCCAAACTCGAGCTGGAACGCGTCCGCGTCGTGATGGACGGCTGGCTCCGGGACGAGCGTGCGAGAGCCGATATTCGCCTGATGGAGTCCACCGTCGCATCGCGGCAGACGGCTCCGACACAAGACGGAAGCTAGCGTCATGTCCATGCGGCGTCGGTTGTCGATCCCCTGGCTCCTGTTCCTGTTGCCCACGTTGGCGTCGGCGGCAGGTCGGTCGCCCCTGGCTGGAGCCCGTCCGATGGCTCTCGGCGGCGCTTTCACGGCGGTCGCAGACGACGCGACGACGATCGCCTACAACCCCGCAGGGATCGCGTTGACGGGTCGCCGCGAAGTGGGGTTGACGCGCTCCGCGCTCTTCTCCGGCATCTCGGAACCGCTCATCGTGCAGGACGCCGTGTTCGCCGTGTCGTCGTTGGGGCCCGGCGGCATCGGCATCGGGTTCGTCTCCCAGTCGGACGCGGCGGGGGTCTATCGCGAAACAGCCGCCAGCATCGGCTATGCGCATCGGATCGCCGAGTTCGTCAAGATCGGGGCGCAGTTGAAACACCTGCGCGTCGGGCTCGACTCCACCAACGCGGACGTCGTGGAGAACCCTTACTTCGGCGCGGTCTACGATGTCAGCGCGATGACGCTGGATGCCGGCGTCCTCCTGGTTCCCGTTCAGGGCGTCGCCGTCGGCATCAGCGCGCAGAACCTGGTTCCCGCAGACCTGTCGTTTCAGGAAGCTGAGGAACCGGATGAAGCGCCCCAGATCGTCCGCGTCGGGGCGAGCCTGCGGTTGAGCCGAATCGCCGAGTCCGCCGAACAGGAGGCGCTGCGCGGCGTGCTGTCGCGCAGTCTCGTCGCCGCCGAGGTCGCTGCCGGAGATGGGACGACCGTTGGCGTCGGCGCCGAGGTCGGTCTGTCGGACAGCCTTGTGGCACGGATCGGCTATCGCACGGCTTCCGGCGTAGGCAGCGTGTCGGCGGTCACGGCGGGAGTCGGATTGCGGCTCGACGTCGCTGGGATCGAAGCGCATCTCGACCTCGCGATCGAGGTGCTCGACGCCGCCGTCAAAGACAACACGAGCCAACGCCTTTCCGTTCGCGTGAGCTTCTAGGAGGGCGACGGGAACGCCATGAGACGCATCGCCTCGCTCATCGCCCTGACGCTCTGCGGATGGTGGAGCCTGACGCCCGCCGCCCACGCCGCCGTCTCCTCGACCGGAGAACTGAACGTCCTGAACGACCCCAGCGGGCGCGTCCCCACGTCGTCCAAGCCTCGGCTGATCCTGACGCTCCTGGTCGACCGATCCCAGGCGGAGGTAGGCGAGGAGATCAAGACGGTACAGGTCATCATGCCAGCGGGATTCGTCGCCACGGACGGCGACCTCCGGGAAGTGCGGATCGAGGGAGCCCCGGTTCCCTTCGTCGGCAGCACCGCCGGAACGACGCTACGCTTCACGCTCGCCAACCCCATCGACAACTTCCTCAGCTCGATCATCGAAGTCATTTTCGATGTCCAGACGCCAGACCTCCCGCAGAAGGAAGCGCTGTTTCGCATCGCCATCCGCAACCTGTCCGACCTGCAGATCGGCGAGTTCATCAAGCCCGGTGAGATCGACGGGAATCCGGCGAACAACAACGACTACACACTCGAAGTGTTCCCGAACGTCCCGCCTGCGTCGCCGACCGGCATCGCCGCCGTCGCGGACCCCGATGGCGACAATGACGTGATTGTGACTTGGACGCCTGTCGACGATGCCGATGTCACCGGCTACCTCATCTATCGCGACGGAGGGCTGCCCGCTGACGCCCTGGGAAGGGATCGGACCTCGTTCCGCGATGTGAACGTGCCAGCCGGCGCGCATCGCTACGAGGTTGCCGCCTACAAGAGCCGGCTGGTCGTGTCGGCGCGCTCGGGGGCTGTGTCGGCGACGGTTGGTCGGGACACCAACCCGCCGAAGCCGGTTGCCGTCGTCATCGTGGAACCGATCGCCCAGAACACGGGGGTCCGCTGGGTTCCCAGCGCCTCCCCGGATGTGGTCTCCTACGACCTGATGTTCGCTCGCGCTGGCGAAGCGTCCGTCGTGCTGACGACGGTTCCCGCCGATGCGGCAGCCAAGGAGTACGAGTTCCTCCACCGGGAGCGTCTTGACGTCGGACGGTATCGGTACGCGGTCGTTGCCGTGGATGAAGCCGGCAACCGCTCCGACCCTACGGAGACGTGGCACGTGCTGCTGGAAACGCCGTTCCCGAATCCGTTCACGCCGCTCGGGAACGCGCCGTTCAATCGCGTGACGTTCCCGACGCGGGCGCTGGGCGACGCCGAAGGCGACATGGTCGTGACGCTCTTCGATCTCCACGGTCGCAAGGTGCGGCAGCTCGATCCTTCGCCGCAGGACACGCAGTGGGACGGCAGGGACGAGTCGGGCGAGCTCTTGCCAGGCGGCATCTACGTCTATCAGATCGAGATCGGCGGTCAGGTGAGGATCGGCACCATCGTCTTGGTCCGCTGAAGGCATCACAGCATGCGACGGGAATGCGGGCATCCGAGCCGCCGCAGGACGACTGGCGATGTGGTTCCATTGGCTCGTCTATGCCGTCCTCGGAGCAATCGTCGTGCTGGCTATCCGGTCACGGCGGTCGGAACGCCCCAGCCGCGACCGAGACCGACGACCTCGGTGCAATGTGTGCGGCACGCGCTTTGATCCGAGCCTACTCGTGGAGCGCGAGGTGATCTCCGGGTATACCTACTACTTCTGCGACGCGTGCATCGACGCGCTGCAGGCTGAAAGCGTGGCTCGACGCAAGGGAGCCGCCGGAACATGAAGGTCGGTATCCGCGACGTTGCGTTCAGCGCCTCCCTGGATCGTGCGCTCAGTATCGCCCACAACCTCGGATACAGCGGCGTCGAACTGACCCTCGGAGGACCCCAGGTTCGCGAGCACCCCATCTGGACCCGCGCCGGTGTCCGTGAGCTGCGCCACTACAAGCAGGAGAGCCGCATCGATGTCTCCGCCGTGTACTTCGCTCGGCTCGAGCGTCTTGGCTTGCTGCACGCCGACGAAAAGGTGAGAGACAACGCGATGCGCCTGTGCCACGCTCTGAATCCCCGCGTGGCAGAACTGGGAGTCCGTACGGTCGTCGCCCCTCTGGGAGACGTCGCTGGCGAAGGCATCGCGAGCGACTCGCGCGCTATCGAGACGCTGCGCAACGCGGCTCAGGCGGCGGCGGCGTACCAGTGCCGGTTGGCGTTCCGAGCCGCGCTTCCAGTCGCGGAGATGGTCCGCCTCGTTCAGCAGGTCGGCTCCGGCTGCGGAATCGCCTACGACCTCGTCGATGCGGTCCTTCGCGAGCGGGATCCGGCGGCGGAGCTTCGGGAGTTGGGCGATGCGCTCTGCCAAGTGCGAGTGCGGGACATCGCCGAAGACCGATCCGGGCGCCCGCTGGGTCTCGGAATCGTGGACTTCCCCGCCATCGCCCGTTCGCTCTACGAGCTCGACTACGACGGCTATCTGATGCTGGACATCCCATCCGGCGACGACCCGGTGGCCAGCGCGGCGGCGAGTCTCGCGTTCGCGCAGGAAGCCATCGTCGACGGTTGATCGGCGGCTGGCCGCTCCATCGATGGGAGAGCCCGTGAAGTTCCAGGCGTGGGGCGCGTTCCTTCTGGCGGTCGCGCTGGCAGGCTGCGATCCGTCGAACCCGAACAACCCCTACCGCGCTGAGGACGCCGAAAGCAAGGTCTACTACAGCACCTTCGAGGAGCCCCCTAAGCACCTCGACCCCGCCCGGTCGTACAGCGCCAACGAGTACGCCTTCATCGCCCAGATCTACGAGCCGCCGTTCCAGTACCACTACCTCAAGCGCCCCTACGAGCTGATCCCGCTCACCGCCGAGTCGGTTCCCGAACCGCAGTACTATGACGCGCAGGGAACGCTTCTCGAAGGCGATCCGCCCGCCGAGAAGGTCGCGCGCGCCGTCTACGAGATTCGCATCCAGCCGGGCATCCTCTACCAGCCGCACCCGTGTTTCGCCAAGCGCCCTGACGGTTCGCCCGCCAATGCGAACCTGACCGACGCGGACGTGGAGTCCATCGACGACATCGGCGGCTTCGCCGAGACCGGCACGCGAGAGCTTGCCGCGAAGGATTACGTCTACCAGATTCAGCGGCTGGCGGACCCGCGCTTGAGCTGCCCCATCCTCAGCACCATCGGCGGCTACATCGAGGGGATGGAGGAGTACGCCGCCGCACTCGAAGAAGCGCTGTCGGCGGCGCGCGCCGAGCGCCAGGCGCGTGGCGGCATCGCCTACAACGCCGACCGAGACGAGCGCTACGACCCCATCTCGCTCGACTACGGCGCGTTCCCGCTGCCTGGCGCGGAGGTCGTCGATGACCACACCTACCGGATCGTCCTGACTCGCAAGTACCCGCAGATCCTCTACTGGCTGGCGATGCCCTTCTTCTCGCCGATGCCGCCGGAAGCCATCGCCTTCTACGACCAGGGCGCGCTCATCCGCAAGAACATGACCATCGACCAGTATCCCGTCGGCACGGGCGCGTACCGGTTCGCGACCTACAACCCGAACCTCGAGATCGTCCTGACGCGCAACGAGAACTACCGAACGACAGAGACCTACCCGTCCGAGGGGGAACCGAACGACGACGCGGACGGCTTCCTGGCATCCGCTGGACAGTCGCTGCCGTTCATCGACCGGTTCGTCTACAAGCTCGAAAAGGAGGACGTGCCCCGATGGAGCAAGTTCCTCCAGGGCTACTACGACGCGTCGGGCATCTCTTCGGACAACTTCGACCGCGCCATCGTCATGAACGCCGAAACCGGCGCGACGCTCTCCCCCTGGATGCAGGAGCGCGGCGTCCAGTTGACGACAGCCGTCAACACGGCGACCTACTATCTCGCGTTCAACATGCTCGATCCGGTCGTCGGCGGCTACGAGCCGGAGAAGCGCAAGCTCCGGCAAGCCATCTCCATCGCCATTGACACGGAGGAGTACGTTGAGATCTTCGCCAACGGCAGAGCGCTAGCGGCTCACGGGCCCATCCCGCCGGGCATCTTCGGGCGCGTCGAAGGGCGGGCTGGAATGAACCCCTTCGTCTACGATTGGAATGACCGCGCCGGAGCCCCGGTTCGCAAATCGCTCGACGAGGCGAAGCGTCTGCTTGCCGAAGCCGGCTATCCCAACGGACGCGGAAAGGACGGCAAGCCGCTCCGCGTCAGCTTCGACAATGTGCTCACGGGAGCCGGCGATCAGGCGACGATCCGCTGGTACTCCAAGAAGCTCGAAGCCCTCGGAGCCACGCTCGTCAGCAACGCGACCGACTACAGCAGGTTCCAGGACAAAGTCCACAACGCGAACTTCCAGATCATCTCATGGGGCTGGCTCGCCGATTACCCGGACCCCGAGAACTTCCTGTTCCTGCTCTACGGACCCAACGGCAAGAAAGAACACGACGGCGAGAACGCCGCCAACTACGACAACCCGGACTACAACCGCCTCTTTGCCCAAATGGAGAACATGACGAACACGCCGGAGCGGCAGGCGCTCATCGACCGGATGCTCGCCGTCGCTCAGGAAGACGCCCCGTGGATATGGGGTTTCCATCCGGTGTCGTTCGGGCTCCGCCACGCGTGGATCCGCAACGCCAAGCCGAATCAGATGGCGAACGGGACGCTGAAGTACCTCGACCTCGACCCGGCACAGCGCAAGACGATGCGCGCCCGCTGGAATAAGCCCAACTACACGCCGCTGCTCGCCGTCGCGGGGCTGCTGGTTCTCGGCTCGATCCCAGCCGTCGTCACCGTCCGTCGCAGGGAGCATGGCAGATGATCTCCTACATCGTCCGCCGCGTGCTCTACGCGATCCCCATTCTCGTCGGGGTGAACCTCATCACGTTCCTGCTCTTCTTCGGCGTGGCGTCGCCCCGTCAGATGGCGCTCCAGATCCTCGGCGCCAAGAACACGACCGAGGCGGACATCCAGACCTGGCTCGACGAGCACGGCTACGGGCTCCCGCTTCTCTGGAACGGCGAGGAACCGACCGTCGTCGGCAAGGCGACGCAGACGATCTTCTTCACCAAGACGGCGTCGCTCCTCTGGTTCGACTTCGGCGTCTCCGACCAGGATCGGAAGTCGATCGGGCACGAGATCGTGGCGCGGATGGGGCCCAGCCTCCTGATCGCCGTGCCGATGTTCGTGACGGCGGTTCTCGCCGAGATCGCCATCGCCCTGTTCATCGCGTTCTACCGGGGAACCTATGTCGACACCTGGGGCGTCATCGTCGCTGTCGCGGCGATGTCCATCTCGGCGCTGTTCTACATCATCGGGGCTCAGTTCGTGCTGGGCAGGCTGTGGAATCTCGTGCCCATCTCCGGCTACGACACGGGCATCCATGCGGTCAAGTTCACGCTGCTGCCCATCCTGATCGGCGTCGTCGCGTCGCTGGGGAGCGGCATCCGATACAACCGCACGATCTTCCTGGAGGAGATCAACCGCGACTACATCCGCACGGCGCGGGCGAAGGGCTTGTCGGAGACGCGCGTCCTCTTCGTCCACGCCCTGAAGAACGCGATGATCCCCATTCTCACGAGCGTCGTCATGAGCATCCCGTTCCTCTTCATGGGGAACCTGCTCATGGAGAACTTCTTCGCCATCCCCGGTCTGGGGAGCTACACGATCGACGCCATCAACGCGCGGGACTTCGCCATCGTGCGGTCGATGGTGTTCCTCGGATCGGTTCTCTACATCGTGGGACAGATTCTGACGGACATCAGCTACACGCTGGTCGATCCGCGCGTACGGCTGGAGTAGCCCATGCCCCCATCGGATGACGCGAACGCGACGGGCGGACTCATCGGGTTGCTGCAGGCGTTCTACGCGGATCACGCGCACGCCCTGACGAACGGGCTCGTGCTGGTCGTCCTGGCGCTCGCGGCGTGGCTCGTGTGGCGGGCGTCGCGCCGCGCCTATTGGCGGGACGCTGCGCGGCGGGTGTTCCAGGACCGCAAAGCGGCGGTCTGCTTCGTCATCCTCTGTCTCTACGGGCTCGTCGGGCTTCTGGAGAGCATCGGATGGCGCGATGCGCTCCGCGACGAGTCCGGCGGGGTGGTCCTCGCCGAGGACGGTTCCCGCGTCCTCGAAGCGCGCGGCAGGACGCTCCTCGACCGCCTCGACGCCGTTCTGCTGAACCTGGGCGGCAAGACGGAGAAGACCTTCTCCGCGCCCCTGGCGACGCACTCCTTCGCAAAAGAGACGATCCGCGACGACGACGGAACCGCGACGCGCGATTACGTGCCGCTGCAACATCCGCGCGCTCATCCCTTCGGAACCGACCGCGTCGGCGATGACGTGCTCCTGAAAGCGCTGCGGGGCATTCGCACAGCGCTCGTCATCGGCGGATTCACGACGATCCTCGTGATTCCGTTCGCGCTCCTGTTCGGCATCGCGGCGGGCTACTACGGCAAGCGCGTGGACGACGCCGTCACCTACGTCTACTCCACGCTCGCGTCGATCCCCGACGTGCTCGTCATCGCGGCGTTCATCCTCATCTTCGGCAGAGGCGTGCTCCAGCTCTGCATCATCATGGGTGTCACGACGTGGACGGGGCTGTGCCGCGTACTGCGCGGTGAGACCCTCAAGCTCCGCGAGATGGAGTTCGTCCAGGCGGCGCAGGCGTTCGGCGTGTCGGGCTGGAAGATCATGACGCGGCACATCCTGTCCAACGTGCTCCATATCGTCCTGATCTCGTCGGTGCTACGGTTCAGCGGACTCGTCCTCGCCGAAGCCGTCCTGAGTTATCTGAACATCGGCGTCGGCGCGACGACGGCGAGCTGGGGCAGTATGATCAACGACGCGCGGTTCGAGCTGTCGCGCGATCCCGTCGTCTGGTGGAACCTGGTCGCGGCGTTCGCCTTCATGTTCGGCTTAGTGCTCCCAGCGAACATCTTCGGCGACGCCGTCCGAGATGCGCTCGACCCCCGTCTGAGAGCCGGATGAACTGATGAGCGACATCGTTCTGCACGTCGGCGGGCTCCGCACCTACTTCCGCACCCCGCATGGGATCGCGAAGGCGGTGGACGGCGTCTCATTCTCGATCCGGCAGGGAGAGACCTTCGCCATCGTCGGCGAATCGGGCTGCGGCAAGTCCGTCACGGCGCTGAGCATCATGGGGCTCGTTCCGCATCCGGCGGGGTTCCACGCTGGCGGCTCCGTCCACATCGGCGAGACGGAGATGACCGCGCTCTCTGAATCGAAGAAGCGCAAGCTCCGGGGACGCGAAGTCGCGATGGTCTTTCAGGACCCCATGACTTCGCTGAACGCCGTCTACACGGTAGGCTTTCAGATCGTCGAAGCGATCCGCCGGCACGGGCGGGCGTCTGAGGCGGATCGGCTCGCGGCGGAGATGCTCGACCGCGTCGGCATCCCCGATCCGTCGGCGTGCCTGCGCTCCTACCCGCACCAGCTTTCCGGCGGGATGAAGCAGCGCGTGATGATCGCGATGGCGCTCTCGTGCCGACCCCGGCTGCTCATCGCCGACGAGCCGACGACCGCGCTCGACGTGACCGTTCAGGCGCAGATCCTCGACCTGATCCGCGACCTCCAGCGTGACATCGGCATGTCCGTTCTGCTCATCACGCACGACCTCGGCGTGGTCAGGGAGAACTCCGACCGGATCGCCGTCATGTACGCCGGGCAGATCGTCGAGAACGCATCGACGGCGGGGCTCTTCGCGTCGCCGCGCCATCCCTACACGGAGGCGCTGTTCCGCTCGCTCCCGTCGCGCCAGCAGCGCGGAGGAGACCTGGAGACCATCGAGGGGATGGTTCCGCTGGCGACGCTCTACCCAACCGGATGCCGATTCGCCGACCGATGCGACGACGCGCTGCCGGTCTGCCGCGAGACGCCACCGGAGCGCTTCTCGTTCGAGGCGGGACACGACGCGCTGTGCCACCTCTACGCCCCCGGCGCGCCCCGAGAGGACCACGTCGGGGTTCCTGCCAAGCCAATGAGCGTTCGTCCTGCGACGGCTCCTGCCGTGGCAGTTCAGCCGTCCGGCGGCAACGCGCTTGTCGAGGTGCGCGACCTACGGACCCACTTCCCGATCCGAAAGGGAGTCTTGCGCCGAACGGTCGGCTACGTCCGCGCCGTGGACGGCGTGTCGTTCTCGATCCCGCGCGGCAGAACGCTCGCTGTCGTCGGCGAGTCGGGCTGCGGCAAGACGACCCTCGGCAAGTCGCTTCTGCGGCTGGCAGAGCCAACGACGGGCGAAGT